>JAFYYE010000092.1 GCA_017557715.1 Pseudobutyrivibrio sp. | reverse complement strand
TGGATATAGTAGTTTTAGCAGGTGGATTAAGTTCCGAAAGAGATGTTTCATTTAAGTCAGGCACTATGGTTGCCAAGGCTCTCAGAAATAGAGGACACAGAGCGTTAGTTCTCGATGTTTTCATGGGCTTTGGTGATGCTGAGTGTGATATCACAGATATCTTCAAAGATAGTGAAGCAAATTCTGTTAAGGTTTCGGACATTCCTACAGAAGCACCAGATATTGATGCGATAATTGAAAGTCGAGCTGATAAGAGTCCAAGTTTCTTTGGACCAAACGTTATCAAAATCTGCCAGAAGGCTGATGTTGTGTTTATGGCTCTTCATGGTGGAGAAGGCGAAAGCGGAAAAGTTCAGGCAGCTCTCGATTTATTTGGAATTAAATATACTGGCAATGATTATCTTTCAAGTGCTATTGCTATGGATAAGCAGATGACAAAGGATTTCCTTGAAAGAGCAGGAGTGCCTGTTCCAGCAGGAGTTTCTCTTAAAAAAGCTAATCGTAAGGGATTCCGTTTTGACAAGTATCCATGTATTGTTAAGCCTAACTGCGGAGGTTCATCAATTGGTGTAACAATCGTAAATTCAGCTGATGAGCTTGATGCAGCTTTGGATGCAGCCTTTGAGTGGGAAGATGAGGTCGTTGTAGAGCAGTTTATCAAGGGTAGAGAGTTCTCAGATGGTGTCATCGAAGGAAAGGCTCTTCCTATTATTGAGATTGCTCCAAAGCAGGGCTTCTACGATTATAAGAATAAATATGCAGCTGGTTCTGCAGTTGAGACATGTCCAGCAGACATTAGCTTTAGAGCTACTGAAAAAATGCAGAATTATGCGCAGAAGGCATTTAAGGCACTTGGCCTTACAACATATGCACGTATGGATTTCATGATGGATGAGCATGAAAACATTTATTGCTTAGAGGCAAATACACTTCCAGGTATGACACCTACAAGCTTACTTCCTCAAGAGGCATCAGTTATCGGAATGAACTTCGAGGATTTATGTGAGCATCTTATCAGGGTTTCATTAAAGAAGTACGTATAGAAATTAGAGAGAAGAGATATATGAGAGAAATGACATTGGCACACATTGCTCAGGTGGTTGACGGGCAGCTTGTTTTGCCAGAGGGAAAGGAATCCCTTAAAAATTCAGAAATACAAGGCGCAGTTAATGACAATCGTAAGGTAGAAAAGGATTATCTATTCATACCAATGGTTGGTGCAAGAGTAGATGGTCATGATTTTATCGAGGATGCATTTTCTAAGGGAGCGTTGGCAAGCCTTTCAGAGAGAAAGCTTGAGAATGCATCTGGTCCTTATATTATTGTTAACGATACAAAGACAGCACTTAAGCAGATTGCTACAGATTATAGAATGCATCTTTCAATCCCTGTAATCGGAGTGATTGGAAGTGTTGGAAAGACTAGCACAAAGGAAATGCTTGCATCTGTACTTAGCACTAAGTTTAATGTTCTTAAGACAGATGGAAATTTCAATAACGAAATAGGTCTTCCACTTACTATTTGCAGAATCAGAGATGAGCATCAGGTGGCTGTTGTTGAAATGGGAATTTCTGATTTTGGCGAGATGCATCGTCTTGGCGATATCGCAAAGCCCAATTATGTAGTAATGACAAACATTGGTCAGTGTCATCTTGAATTCTTAAAAACTCGTGATGGTATTCTTCAGGCTAAGACAGAAGTGTTTGAGCATATGCCAGCAGATGGTGTTGTCATTCTTAACGGTGATGACGACAAGCTCGTTAATGCAGATACACTTGGTCTTAAGAAGGTCTTTTATGGAATCAATGGTCAGGAAGTAAATGCCAGCGATATTACAGCAGAAGGAATGACAAGCACAAAAGCTGTTATCAGTACTTTTGGAGAGAGCTTTGAGGCTACAATTCCTCTTCCAGGTACACACAATGTTATGAATGCACTTGCAGCTACAGCTATGGGCAAGATTCTTGGTCTTACAAACGATGAGGTTAAGAAAGGCATTGAGAAGGCTGGCACAATTGCAGGTCGCAACAATGTAATTGAAGTTCGTGATATTACAATTATAGATGATTGCTACAATGCAAATCCTGTTTCAATGAAGGCTTCTATCGAGGTGCTTGGTAAGGCTCCTGGCCGTACAATTGCGGTACTTGGCGATATGGGTGAGCTCGGTGATGATGAGCGCCAGCTTCATTACGAGATTGGCCAGGCTCTTGAGGAAAATCATATTGGATATGTTTTCACAGTAGGTGAGCTTTCTGAGGAAATAAACAATTCCTTAAGTCAAAAAAATAGCTCCTGCATGGCGCATCATTACACCAATGTAGAAGCTATGTTAGAAGACTTGTTACCAATTATTCGTGGTGGCGATACCATTCTTGTTAAGGCATCACACTTTATGAATTTCCCAACTGTTGTTGAGGCAATTCGTACTAGGTTTGAGTAATTTAAATTAACTTTGCGTCAGCATCAAGCTGAGTTTTCATTACGCTCTGGATATAAGCTCCAGGGCGTTTTTTATTTTCACCCTCAAGTGCATTTGGATCAATTGCAGGAAGGAAGGTAACAATTACCTTTGAGCGCTTGCACTTAGGCATGTGAGCCTCAAGGACTTCACGAGTGTTTGTGAAGCAAACTGGTACGATAGGGCAACCAGTTTTTGTAGCAACCTTGAGAGAAGCTTCATGGAATTCAGCCATCTCTCCAGTCTTAGAGCGAGTGCCCTCAGGGAAAACAAACATGTTGATGCCGGCCTTAATGTATTCCTGTGCCTTAATAATAAGCTTTAAATCCTGGCGTGGATCAGTTCTTGTAAGGAATAAGCAATAATTCATTACCATCCAAGTGCTTAAAAGAGGAACCTTTCTAATGTCGTCTTTTGCAAGGAATCCTGTAACTGCAGGACAAAGATGATAACCGATAACAACATCAAAGTAGCTCTGATGGTTTCCAACGAATAAAACTGACTTATCCTTTGGAATATTTTCCAAGCCGTGTACTTCGTATTTTGCTCCAGCGATGAAAGCTACAACGCCGAAAGCCCAAGCAACAATCTTGTAGCCGATAACGTCTTTGGCACGTTTGTTGAATAGCCCAAGAATAAATAAAATACCCCAAATAGGAATACTTATTATCAGGAAAATAGTGATAAATAAAACTGTGAATATGGTTCTAAGCATATTAACCTCCAAGTATTTTATGTTCTAATTATAAAATAGTAGGAAATAATTGGCAAATGAGTGGAAACTCAAAGATTTTTAGCATTTAAATTTAGTTTTAACAAACGTTATAAATAGTAACAAATTGAGGGCTCTCCAAGGTGTTTTTATTATAAATATTCAAAAAACTTGCATAAAATTTTGACAAATTACACAAAAAATGGTAAACTAAACCCAGCAAAATATAAATTGCTAGATTTGCAATATTTTATGTTGCTAGAAAAGGGGGAGACATCATGGAACGAGAGGACTTCGACAAGGTGCGCGAATCTGTAAGATCGCAATGCGGTAGTAGAGTTGTTATTCAGTTAGACAAGGGTCGTAACAAGGTTGACATTCAGCAAGGTGTTATTCAAGAAGCTTACCCAAGTGTATTTACTATATTAGTTGACGACACCGAGACATGTCCATCACAGTTGTTATCCTTCAGCTATACAGATATAATTACTAAGGAAATTCGCATGAAACTTTGCTAGTTAAAATTTCATAATGGCTTCAAAGACCTCAGCTATGGCTGGGGTCGTTTCTTTATAAAGGATTATATAGGTTGAAAAGGTCTCCTATAACTTGTATCATAATATCGAGGGATTATGTAAATATCCCAAGATATTGGGTCCAGATGGTTTTGGAGATATTGTTTATGAAAAATTCTAAGATTGCGAAAGCAGCTTTGTGTATAGTAGTTAGCGTTGCAATCCTTGTTTCTGATTCCACATTTGTAAATGCGGTTCGTTCTATTAGAGAGATTGAGCAGGAGCAGGATGCGTTACAGGAAGAAATAGATGCATTAGATGCGGATTTATATGCATTAGTTAGCCAGATTGCCGAGATAAATTCGGAGATTGAATCTACAGAAGCAGAAATCGAAGATACACAGGCAGCACTTGAGGATGCTACAGCGGCTAAGGAAGCACAGTACGCTGCTATGAAGCTGAGAATTAAATATATGTATGAGACACCAAAGCAAAGTGTCCTTGAAATGTTGATTACTTCCGGTTCTATCACACATTTCCTTAATCGAATGGATTATGCGAACAGTGTGTATGACTACGATAGAGAAAAGCTTGACCAGTTTGTTGCTACCATGGCAGAAATTGAAGAATTGGCTACCGCATTGGAAGAAGAAAAAACATCTCTTGAGTCTGCAAAGAAAGAGTTAAAGACTCAGGAAGCCGCTCTTGAAGTAATGGTTAATCAGAAGCGTGGCGAGATGGATGATTTGGATGAGGAGCTGAAGCTTGCGAAGGAAATCGCTGCAAGAGAAGCTGCCAGACGAGCTGCGGAGGCTGCCGCCAGAGCAGCTGCAGGAAATGGTGCAGTTAAGACCACAGGCGGTTATAATGTTAATGGAGATTTAAATCCTTCTTACAAGACTGGAATAAGTGGTTCGAGCGTTGTTTCTTACGCAAATCAGTTTGTTGGAAATCGCTATGTTTGGGGTGGTTCATCCCTTACAGAGGGGGCGGATTGTTCTGGATTCGTTCAGTCTGTTTTGGCAAACTTCGGAATCACATATGGTTCACGTATGACTTCTGGTTCATTCAGAAGTGTTGGACAAGAAGTAAGCTATAATTACATGCAACCAGGAGATATAGTTTGTTACCCAGGCCATGTGGCCATTTATGCTGGTGGCGGACTTATTGTTGAAGCTCAAAGTACAGCCACTGGTATTACCAACTACAGGCCTGTCACATGTCACTCAATTATTACAATTAGAAGGGTGCTATGAGAATTCAAAAGCTTGTAAAACCGATACTGCTTCTTGTGTGCGTATCTTTGATAGTCTACGCACTTCTTACCATGGGCGATGACAGAAATCCAATTGTTTATTCTGAGCATTTGGATGACACAGTTGTCACTATCGATGGGGAGGCTGTCATCTTTAGGGACCTGGCTTTCTACATCTTATTTGAAGAGCGCAAGATAGAGGAACAGGCAAAGGTTTACAATCCAGATTCCACAAAGGATTACTGGAATCTACATACCAACGACACCTTCATTCAGTTGGAGGCAAAGGATGTAGTGATGGATATGGCAGTTCACGACCATCTTTTCTATCAAATGGCCAAGGCTGAAGGAATGGATTCTCTCACAGAAAGTGAAGAGGATGAGCTGAGCTTTGCCATAACTGATTTTTGGGAAGACTTGCTGGATGTCCAGTGGGAAAAGCTGCCTTGCTCAGAAGAAGAAATCAACCAGCAGATACGAATAGCAGCGATAGCAGAAAAATATCAAAATATGCTTGCTGAGAAAGATGGGCCATCACAGGCGGCCTATAATTACGATGGATATTACTATGGTCTCATCAAAGATGAGCATCAGATTGAAATAAACAATAAGCTTTGGAAAAAGCTTGTAATGGGTGATATCACCTTGAAGCATACCAAGTTAAATTATATAAATGGAATGACCGATGAGGAAAAGGAAAAGTTTAAAACAGAGAGGAAAGGTTTACGTAGAAATGCAAAAGATAAATCGCAATGACCCTTGCTGGTGTGGCAGTGGTCGTAAGTATAAGCAGTGCCACGAGGCAATGGATAGAAAGATAGAAAGCTATGCAGTGAAGGGACACAAGGTTCCAACACACGATATGTTAAAGACACCAGAGCAGATTGAAAAGATTAGACAGTCAGCAGTTATTAACATGGCATGTCTTGATGCAGTTGCTGAGGCAATTCACGAAGGCATGAGCACAGCAGAGATTGATAAGATTGTATATGATACCACCACAAAAATGGGCGGTATTCCAGCACCACTTAATTACGAGGGATTTCCATATAGTGTATGTACATCAGTAAATGATCAGGTGTGCCATGGCTATCCATCCGAGGATGTAATTCTTAGAAGTGGTGATATTGTAAATGTAGATTGTTCTACAATTTTAGATGGTTATTATTCAGATTCATCCAGAATGTTTATGATAGGCGATGTGGACCCAGAGACTAAGAAGCTTGTTGAGGTTACAAAGGAATGCTGTGACCTTGGTCTTGAGCAGGTTAAGCCATGGGGCTTCCTTGGAGATGTAGGAGCAGCTATTTGCAAGCATGCTCATGCTAATGGATATCAGGTTGTTCGCGAAATCGGTGGTCACGGCGTAGGATTAGAGTTCCACGAGGAGCCATGGGTTGGTTACAACACCCTTCCAGGTACAGAGCTTCTTTTGGTGCCAGGCTTTATGTTTACAATCGAGCCAATGATTAACATGGGTTCACAGAAGATTAAGACAGACCCTAGCAACGGCTGGGAGGTTTCCACACTTGATGGCAAGCCATCTGCTCAGTGGGAATATCAGGTTCTTGTTACAGAGACTGGTTACGAAGTGATTTCTTACTAAGGTAAATTGAATATGATGCGATTAGACAAGCTTTTGGTAGAATTAAATATCGGAACAAGGTCTGAAGTTAAGGCTCTTCTTAAGAAGGGCCTTATTTTTGTGGACGGAGAAAAGGCAGGAAAGCCAGAGCAAAAGGTAGATGAGAATTCAGTAGTGATTTCTTATCAAGGTAAAGAATACACATACAAGAGATTTTTTTACTATGTTATCAACAAGCCAAAGGGGGTTATCACCGCTACAGAGGATGCACATGAACGTACAATAATGGATGTATTTTACAGTCAGTGTCCAGATGCCCCAAAGGGCTTGGCCCCTGAGGGACGACTTGATAAGGATACAACAGGGTTGCTTCTTATCACCAACGATGGGCAGTTGGCTCATGATATGCTTTAACCTAAAAAGCATGTGGATAAGACATACTTCGTAGAAT
>JAFYYE010000091.1 GCA_017557715.1 Pseudobutyrivibrio sp. | reverse complement strand
GTTGGAGTAGGAGTTGGTGTAACAACCGGTGTAGGGGTTGGTGTTACAACCGGTGTTGGAGTTGGCGTAACTACTGGTGTAGGAGTTGGTGTTACCACTGGAGTAGGAGTTGGTGTTGGGGCAGGTGTATCTGCCTGTCCCTGTCCATCTGCAATGATTTCAACCTTGTTTCCCACGTGGCTAGAACCCTGAATACCAAATTCAACAGTGCTACCAGCCTCAATTACTGAGTTCCACTCCATAGGAGTAATCTCATAGTAATCACCATTTTCTTTTATTTTTACATTCCAGCTTGAATCAATACCTACATCATTTTTATTAACCTTGAGAGCCCAAGAATCAGCTCTGCTACCAGTTTCATTCTTTACCTTGATTAATACCTGATAGCCTGAGCCCCAGTTATTAATTGTATAATCTGTTGTTAAGCTCTTCTCTGCTGCGCTTACGCTAAGGGCTGATAAATTGCAACCAGCTAAAATCATAAATGCTGCAAGAGAGCCAGACAATGCCTTTTTGCAAAGACCTTTTGTGTTTTTATGCATTAGCTATTCCTCCTATAGAAAAGTGGCATGAAGCCTTGCTAGTCCCCATGCCACATTAATCAACAAGAAATTTATTCTGCTGTGATGTCAAGTACGTTTGCTACTGATCCTACGCCCTGGATTCCGAAATCTACTGAACGTCCAGACTCGATAGTTGAGTTCCATGACATTGGAGTGATTACATAATAATCGCCAGCTTCGTCAACATTTACGCACCAGCTATTATCAATGTTTACTTCATTCTTATTAACCTTTACAGTCCATCCATCAACAGTTGACTTGCCCTCATTCTTAACCTTGATGAGTACCTGGAAACCTGAACCCCAGTTGTTAACTGTGTAATTTGCAACTACCTTTCCATCTGGTGTTGGTGTTGGAGTTGGTGTTGGAACTGGAGTTGGTGTTGGTGTTGGTACCGGTGTAGGTGTTGGTGTTGGTACTGGAGTTGGTGTTGGTGTTGGTGTTGGCACTGGTGTAGGTGTAGGAGTAGGAGTTGGTGTTGGTGTTGGCACTGGTGTAGGAGTTGGTGTTGGTGTTGGTGTTGGCTCATCAACTACATCAACTGTCTTCTCACCAAGTACTAATGTAGAACCCTCAAACAACTGCATTCCCTTAGGTGTAGACATCTGAGAATTGCTTGTTCCACCAAGTCCAGCTACACATGGGCTTGTAGAGTAATCCCACTTACCAGGAGCTGTAATTCTAACCTGAAGCTCACACTTGCACTCGCTCTGTCCACCTGAATAGATTTCTGCGCCAGCAAGGTCAAGGTCGATATAGTAAAGACCTGCATTGCCAGACTTCTTGAAGCTAGAAATCTTTACAGGATGCTGCATGTAAGTTGTAGAAACCTTCATGTCAGATGCGCTGTAACCCTGCTCGATTACATCGCTAAGGTCAAAGTACATACGAAGCTTAAGATTGTCTGTAACTCTTGCAGGCCAAGCTGTATGATTCTCAATAACAGTCTTAAGCTCTACAAAGTTAATCTTGTTGTTCTTATCCTGAGCATTAATGCCAGCCTTAAGAACGAACTCTGCACCATCTGTCTCCTCGATTGCGCTTGGAGTTTTAACAGCACCGAAACCATTCTTCTCATAGAGATATGCACAAGCACCTGTGAAGCCTGCATTGTAATCGCAAGCAACTTCGTTTGCCTGATAATCACTACGAACATCCTTGTATGAGCTGTCGTTTGCAGCACCTGGGCCACCTACGATAGCACCGACAAGTGTATGTCTAGAATTCTCTGGCTCAGCGTTGAGGTTGTTAGACCAGCAACCATGAGCAGCTCTGTGATGAGGATTCTTTGGTGACTTCTCATTGTAGCCAACCATGTAGTTCTGACCTGCACTACCAAGTGTATAATTGATAGTTCTCTCGATGTATGCGTTAGCATCTGCCTTATGAGTAGCATCTGCCTTCTCAAGTCCGAGATAAATTGTATCAATAAATGCCTGGTTGCAAGCGTAACGAACTGAACCCCACTCACTTAAGAATGAAAGTCCGCCAGGAGTAATTGTGACAGCGTTTGCGCCATCAAGCTTTCCATTCCAGCAGTCAATACTGTTCTCGATAGGTGTGTAATACTTATCCTTGCCTGTTAACTCAGCAAGAAGTAAGCATGCTCCCATGTGAGTATCATCCCAAGACATTGTCCATGAGTATGCAATCTCATCTCCGCCCTGGAACTCAGAACCAAAGTTCTCAGCATATGTTTCTGCCTTTGTTAAATATGTTTTATCTCCCGTAGCCTTGTATAACCAGCAACCTGCTAAAGCAAGCTCATCATAGAATCCGCTGTATGATGTGTAGAAGCCACTTGCTGCTGTGTAACCAGCATCACTCTTAGCACTTTCTGCCATCTTATATAAAGTCTTGGCATGTGCTAAATATGTAGCACTTCTTGCAGGGTCAGACTCTTTTAATACAAGTGAGGCAACCGCAAGTGATGCAGCCGCTTCACCTGTCACACAAGAGCCACCGTTTGCAGATGTTCCATCTACCTTGAAAGAAGGTCTATCCATCTTTGTTTCAACAAGCTCTGGTGCTCCCCAGAATCCATGGTCTTTTCCACCATCTCCTACCTGATAATAGTAGGTGTTAGAATCTGGATTACACTTTACAAAGTAATCATTTGCCCACTTAATATCGTGAAGCATCCATTTTTCTTGTCCAGACTTTGTGTATGCCTGTGGATTATTCAAATATGACCAACCAAGAACCATAGATGAATATGCCATAGGAAGGTTAAACTTTACGTTGTCACCGGCATCATACCATCCTCCAGTAAGATCTAATCCATTGTCAGAACCATCTTTTAATCCTGAGTCAGCACGCCAATTTGTTCTGGATAAAGTTTCTTCTGAAAGCTTTCCAGACTCCTGAAGCTGATAGAACAATAATGATTTTGCTAATGCATCACCATAATTATAGCTACCTGCTGCATCAACTTTTAATGATGGAATTGTAAATGTTGAGCCCACCATCAATGCTGACAAAGAACATACTAATGCTTTTTTGCAAAAAGATTTTGTCACTTTATGCATATAACATCTTCCTCCTTAAAAATGTTTTATAAAAATGATATTTGCGCGCTAAATATCATTCTTTACCAAGACATGTACATTTCTATCGCGAAAACTTAAACGTTTTCGTACGAGGCCTAAAAAATTACTCTACTGTGCAATCAACAGAACTTCCAATTGAACCTGCGCCCTGAATTCCGAAATCTACTAACGCTCCTGGCTCAATAGAAGAATTCCAAGACATAGGAGTAATTACATAATAATTTCCTTCTTCTTTAACATTTACACACCAGCTAGAATCAATCTTTACATCCTTCTTGCTGACCTTAACTTTCCACTTATCAACCTTTGATGTTCCATCATTCTAAACCTTGATAAGTACCTGATAACCAGAACCCCAGTTATTGATTGTGTAATCAACCTTTAATCCACCAGCTACAGGCTGTACTGTAGGAGTAGGTGTTGGCTGTGGTGTTGGTGTTGGAGTAACCACAGGTGTAGGAGTAGGCGTTGGCTGTGGTGTTGGTGTTGGTGATGGTACTGGTGTTGGTGTAGGAGTTGGCTGTACCTTTCCATTTACAGTTGCTGGTGTTCCATCAACGTGCTTCATAATTGCACTGATGATTTCAGGATCACACCACTGTAATGAATTTCTATCAATGTATCTGTGGCACTCACCATCAGAACCAGCTGAATTATTCTCATAGATATTGTTATCCCAAAGAATCATTGCAACATTGCTATACTTTGCAGCTGCTCCCCAATAATAATCAGCCCACTTTACACGCTCTGTTGTATTATTTCTGTTTGTAGCGCTTGTCTCGCCCACAATAACAGGAACATTCTTTGATAAGAACTTAGAATTCAAATCATTGAAGAATGAATCAATATCACCCTTGTTGCTGTCGTCAAACTTTGTTGTGTATGTATCACTTGCAAGTGCGAAGTAATATGGAATATATGCATGCACAGAAAGGATTAATCTATTGCTAGCTGAATCCTTTGGCATAGCAAAACTATCTGTCATACATCCTTCGATTGAAGCGTCATAACCTGGAACCATAACGCATCTTGTTGCGTTGTTTCCGCCTGTAGCTCTGATTGCATCAAGAGCAACCTGGTTGTAATCATTGATGCATGCAACTGCTTCTTTGATATCTGAGCTAGGGTTATTTCTTGGGAACCACCACTCTTCGCTGTGTCCCACAAGTCTTGGCTCGTTCATTGTCTCGAATACAAGATGATAGTCATAATCCTTGAATTCATTACCAATCTGTGTCCATACTGACTTGAAATAAGCCTCTGAACGACTCTTATTTGCATTGTTTGGAACGTAGAAGCAGTAATCATTGTTGATATCGTGATGTGTATTAAGAATTACATACATATCATTTGCGATACAGTAATCAACTACTTCCTTAACACGGTTCATAAAGAAATCAGGAATCTGATAATTTGAACCTGTTGTGTACTGTCCCCAAGAAACAGGAATACGGATTGTATTGAAACCTGCCTCAGCAACAGCATCAATTAATGCCTTTGTTGTCTTTGGATTTCCCCAATATGTCTCGTTTGAGCTTGTATATGGGAAGTTAGCCTTCTGGCCATATGAATCTAAGCTGTTTCCGATATTCCATCCTACTCTCATATCTGAAACAACCTGAGTTGCGGTCTTGTTGGTACCGCTAGCAGCACTAACCGTCTTGGTTGGAATTGCTGTTACAATAATCACTAACGCTAATATAAGGGTTAGTATTCTTTTAACATTATGCTTCATGGTGCATCTCCCTTCTTAATACTGTCGCGACACCTATATGATAGGTTAAGTTAAACGTTTAAGTCAATAATTTAACCTCTCTTGAGTATTAATTCTCATATACAGTTTTCCGGCACTTAAATTGCTGTCAAGACTAATATACTAGTATTTTTAACAAATCATCCATGGATTTTTTATGCGTTTTGTCTTATTTTCGTAATATTTTATTAATATTTGCCCCTTTTGATTTAATAACTGTCTGTGCACTTTTACTAAAAAAACCACTATTTTTTTCTAACTAAAAAACAGGCCCTTTTTTCAGAGTTTCCACAAAATTTTCTTTTCCAGAAAAAAAATCTGACATCTTCAATATTGAAGATGTCAGACTATCTCTTTCACGTTATTCAGTTTCTTATTGGACTACCTTGATATAGCTACTTACGCAGTAAAGTGTCTGTCCGTTGTAATCAATTCTTGACCAGCCATACTCAGTATTGTAACCAGTACGTGTAGCTGTCTCTCCAGCTGAAAGTGTTGCTACTACCTGCGAATCTGCATCTGTAACACTTGGCTTATTTCGAAGATTTACCATTTCCTTTGGAGTAATTATCTCACTGCAATCTGTAAACTTTGTCTTGAAACCTGTGGTAGTAGGTGCTGGTGTTGGTGCTGCCTGTGCTGCATCGACTGCTGGAGCAGGTGTAGGAACTGCTGTCTGAGCAGGTGCACCTATGTCAGTTGTAAGATAGCTTGATACTGCATAGTAAGTTGCTCCATCCAACACAACTCTAGACCAACCACTCTTGCTGATACCTGTACGTGTGGCTGTCTGTCCATTCAAAAGTGTAACCTTAACTGTGCTGTCCGCGCCCTGACTTGGCTTATCGCGAAGATTTGTTTTGCTCTTGGCTGTAACGATTTCCTCTACAGAGTCAAACTTCATCAAAGCTTCTACATCTGCTGTAGCAACGGCACGCTCAGAAGTATCCTTTGCCTTCTCTGTTCCACTATATCCAAAATAGGCAATATCAACATCTACCTTCTTGCTGATTCCAGGAATAGTTCCCTGATTTGTGTACTGCCACATTGCACATCTGCCACTGTAAGCAGGACCATTTGCGATAGCTGATGAATCCTGATTATACCAAGCAAGCCACACCTTGTAGCTCTTATCTATCTGCGAAGTGTTCCACTTAGTATCGTTTACAAGCTCGTTTCTTGATGCGTAGAAAATTGGTGTGTAACCAGAATTTGCAATCTGCTTTAAAAAGGCCATTGCAATACTGCTACGTGCATCCTTTGTAAGACCGTACTGTCTGCTAGAGCTGTTTTCAAAGCCTTCGCAGTTAAATCCAACAGGGTAAGTGATTGGGTACTGAGCTATATACTTTGCCACCCAATTTGCTTCCTCCACAGCCTCATCAGTTGTAACTGCTGTCGAGAAGAAATACGCTCCGATTTTAATGCCATTTTTCTCTGCTTCCTGCATATTATACTTAGCATTTGTATCTGGCTTAATCTCACCTGTAACTGAGTCTCTGTAGCCTACACGAACCATTGCAAAATCAATTCCTGTAGTTGCAACCTGTGCCCAGTCGATTGTGCCCTGAAACTTTGAAACATCGATTCCATAAGTAGCAGAAGCTGTCTCTCCTACGGTGCTGGCATTCACTAAATCTCCAACATTCACCGCTGCACCTGTCTCGATTTTTACATCTACCTGAGGATCCTTAGAACCCTTGTCCTCTTTTTTGTCATCGGAAGACTCTGTATCACTTACTTCTTCCGCATTAGTGTCAGTTTCCTCTTCCTCCTGTGGCTCATTTACAACCACTTCGATTTTTACATCATCCTCTGGCTCCTGCTGTTCTTCAACAACTGCCACTTCTTCCTGCTTATCTTTGTCAGCATTCTTTTTGGCGATAAATACAGTTCCTAATACTAGAACTAACGCCCCAACTGCAACTGCACCAATAATTATTCTACGGCGCCTGATATCTGCTTTTCTTTTAAGCAGATTTCTGCTGTCCGCTTTTTTGATGTAGTCTAAATCATTGTTGTCCTTCATAATTACTCTCCCATTACTTCAAATATTATAGCAAGGCTTTTATACCTTATTCTTTCAAAAAGCCATCTTTAGTATGGTACACCCCTTGAAGGTTAGAATACAAGCACTCTTTTATAATAAAATAATATTTTTTTATAAATTTGATTGTCCACAATCTTTTCAAAGTATATTCCTAATGATTCTACTAAATCTTCACAAAATTATTATATTATCTATTAAGTGGTAAGTAGTAACTTTTTTTATCCAAATTTTTGAAAGGATTCTCATGTGGAACTTTAATTACGCCATACCAAGTCTGATGATTTTGGCAGTAATTGTCGGACATTATATTTCACTACCAAGATTACCTCTTATTAAAAATAGGCTATTTCTTTACTTAGTTGTTATTGAAAGTTTAGATATGACTCTAGACGTTTTTTCTTCATGGGCTGAT
>JAFYYE010000090.1 GCA_017557715.1 Pseudobutyrivibrio sp. | reverse complement strand
CACCCAAAATACCACCGCTATGATTTGAGGTTTTAACAACCTTATCACAGCCCATCGCATAGGCGTCATTATTAAGACTACCAACATTTTTTGATGCCTTAAAGCCATCACCTATTTCAACACCCTTAACAGCGCCAATAGAAACCACTGCCTGTGCAAGCTTGGCATCAAGCTTATCAAAAACTGGCTCACCAATTCCAGCAGGAACGCCAGTAATAACACACTCAATAACACCACCTGCACTATCATTATTAAGCATGCAGGCAGCTAAGAAATCAGCAGCCTCATCTGCTGCCTTTGAATCAGGCATAGCAAGTGGATTTTGATCACGATATCCTAATTCAAAATCCGAAATTGTGATATCTCCAATAGATTTTGTATAGGCAAATACTTCGATTCCTAATTCTTTAAGTAACTTAGCGCAAATAGCACCAGCTGCCACACGACCTATAGTCTCTCGGCCTGAAGAACGTCCGCCACCGCGATAATCTCTTCTGCCAAATTTCTCGTAAAATCCATAATCAGCATGTCCCGGTCTAAATGCTGTAGCAATATCACCGTAATCCGTTGAATGCTGATCCTTATTCCTAACCATAAGAGATATTGGTGTTCCAGTAGTGTGTCCTTCAAATACGCCCGAAAGAATTTCAACCTCATCACCTTCAGCTCTGGCTGTAGTAAACTTTGACTGTCCCGGCTTTCTTCTATCCAAATATCTTTGGATATCTTCAGCGCAAAGCTTGAGACCAGCTGGGAAACCATCTACAACAACACCAAGTGCCGCTCCATGAGACTCACCCCATGTAGTTATTGAAATCCTGTTACCAAAAGTTGAACCTGCCATATATGCCCTCCTATGCAAAAAAGAAAGGGGCTGTGCCTAACAGCCCCAAAACGTCTTATTTAATCTTTACAACAACAATGCTGTTTGGCTTAGCAATCTTAATAGGTGGATTCTGCATAAGAGAATGTCCAGCCTCCTTGTCAATTGTAAAGCTTCGGATTTCATTTGTATCATGATTAAGTGAAACAAAATACTTATCCTTTGGAAGAACTGCAAAGCTCTTTGGATAATCACCACTGATAAAGTTATGAGAGAAATATTCAATCTTTCCAGACTTTGGATTTCTCTTATACATGCATACAGCGTTGAGACCATCAACACTTGCATATAAGAAGTTCTCATCTTCTCCAAACTTAATATTAGTGCCTGTAGAGATTTCCTCATCTACACCGACTAATAATGAAACTGTCTGGATATTTTCAAAATCAGGATGATCTCCGATAATATGGTAATCGTAAACGAGAATTTCGTTTGACATCTCTGTGATTACATATGCATACTGACCATCGTTAGAAAACTTCATTCTAAGTGGAGCTGAGCCCATTGTACATCTAACGATATCAGCAAGGCGAAGCTTTCCTGCCTCGTAATCAACTTCGTAAATCTTAATCTGATGAAGACCATTTTCTACTACACACAAGAATCTTTCATCAGGTGTAAGCTCAACACATGTACAATGTGGGTAAAGTGGTCTGTCAGCAACTGACTTACCAATTCCCTGATGGAAGATACCATCAGCAATACCAGCAATGCTTCCGTCTTCGTTAAGCTTCATCATTGTAACACGACCATCATGATAGCCTGCTACGAATAAATATCTATTCTGAGAATCAACGCAAAGGTTGCAGCCTCGCATTCCTCCAACCCATTCCTGATTCATCTTCTCAAGATCACCATTTTCAAGAATCTTGAAAGCGGCAACACCTTCATCCGCAATTGAATAAAGGAACTTATTGTCATGAGAATTGATAATATCTGATGGATTATTGATTGGAGCAACACTCTGCTCTGTAAGTACTCCTGTATCTGGATTAACATCATATACATAGATACCAACACTTGTTTCATGAGTATAAGTACCTACATACGCAACATATTTTTCTGCCATTGTATTCTCCTACTTTCTGCCTAGTCTTCTTTTCTTCTAAGAATATCAAACTCATCTGGTGTAGTGCTAAGCTTTATGAAGAGCTTCTGCTTTGGATGTGGACAACTATCCATATCTTCACCAGCCTCATTCTTAATTCCTAAAACTTCTACTTCTACATTATCTCCGTTTGGCTTCATAATTTCAATAGTTTCACCCACTGAAAATTTATTTCTCTGCTCAATCTCCACAAAACCTTCGTTATCAGGAGCTCCACAAATGCCGAGATATGTGTATCCAATGTTGTATGTATTATTATCATAAATCTGAGATTCCTCAGATGGCTTGCCATAGTAGAAACCAGTTGTAAACTGACGATATGTACATGCTGAAATCTGCTCTTTGTACCAATCAAGGTTTGCCTCATATTTTGCAGGTGATTCTTTGTAATCATCAATCGCCTTGCGATATGTACGAGCAACAGTAGCAACATAAAGAGCAGTCTTCATACGACCTTCAATCTTAAAGCTATCAATACCAGCTTCAATCAGATCAGGAATATGCTCAATCATACATAAATCCTTTGAATTGAAGATGTATGTTCCTCTCTCATTCTCATATACAGGGAAATACTCTCCTGGACGCTGTTCTTCAACAACAGCATACTTCCATCTGCAAGGATGAGTACATGCTCCCTGATTTGCATCCCTTCCTGTAAAGTAATTAGAAAGAAGACATCTACCTGAATAAGATATGCACATTGCACCGTGAATGAATGATTCGATTTCTAAATCATCAGGAATGTTAGCTCTAATCTCTTTGATTTCTGCCAATGAAAGCTCTCTGGCTGAAACAACTCTCTTTGCACCAAGATCATACCAGAACTTGTATGTACCGTAATTAGTGTTGTTGGCCTGTGTGCTGACATGACGCTCAATTTCAGGACAAATCTCTTTAGCCATCATAAAAATAGCTGGATCTGCAATAATAAGAGCATCAGGACCAATTTCCTTAAGCTCCTTTAAATATTCTCTAACACCTTCAAGGTCGTCATTGTGAGCTAAAATATTTACTGTAACGTGAACCTTTACTCCATGTTCGTGAGCAAATTTCACGCCTTCAATCATATCTTCTTTAGAAAAGTTTTTTGCCTTTGCTCTAAGACCGAAAACTTCTCCACCAATAAAAACTGCATCTGCTCCGTAAATAACAGCAACCTTAAGTACCTCAAGACTGCTTGCAGGAACTAATAATTCTGTTTCTCTCATTTCTTTCCTTTCACGCTGATACTAACTCCATCTCCCAAAGGAAGAATTGTAGTAGTAAAACCTTCATCGTGAGTCAGCTCATAGAGATAATCTCTCATTCGCTTATGAATGGTACGATTACGTCTTGTAATTGCGTACCTGGACTCAATAATATCCCCATCCTGTAATACATTATCTGTAACAATTATACCATCATCAGCAATAAGCCTTTTTATCTCTGGCCAAAAATTTATGTATTGACCTTTTGCAGCATCCATAAAGATAAAATCAAATGGACCTTCAAGAGTAGGAAGGATTTCCATAGCATCACCTTCTAATAAAGTGATTTGCTTGTCTCTTCCTGTTCTTTTAAAATTCGCATTTGCGATAGGAATTCTAGGTTCGTAATTTTCGATAGTTGTAATAACAGCATCATCGCCAGCTGCCTCAGCAATAACATTTGCCGAAAAACCAACAGCAGCACCAACCTCTAAAATCCTCTTAGGCTTATTCATTTTTACAAGAAGCTGAAGTAAATTTACAGTCTCATGCCTGATTATTGGAACGTAACTTTCAAGCGCTTCCCTTTGAATATCCTTTAACACAGGGCTAAGTTCCGGATAAAGGCTATTAAGGTAAGTAGTGTATCTTTCATCAACTATCATTTTAAACTTCCATAATGATTGGAATAATCATAGGACGTCTCTGTGTCTCATGCCATACGAAATCAGAAAGGTTGTCTCTGATATCTGACTTAATCTTGTTCCAATCTGTAATATTCTTTTCCTGAAGAACATCCATTGTATCAGAAAGAACTGCACGAGCACTTTCCATTAAGTCTTCAGAATCTCTAACGTAAACAAATCCTCGTGAAACAATATCAGGACCTGCAAGAACAGTACCCGATGCGCTGTCTAATGTAAGAACAACGATAATAATTCCATCCTCTGCAAGCTTCTGTCTGTCTCTAAGAACAATGTTTCCAACATCACCAACACCGATACCATCAACCATGATGGCTCCAGTGTGAACATGACCAGTAACCTTTGAATAATTATCGCCAAGCTCAAGAACATCACCTGAACGAATAATCTTGATATGGTCATGATCCCAACCAAGTGATTCAGCAATACGAGCCTGAGCTGTAAGATGCTTAAACTCACCATGGACTGGAATTGAAAACTGTGGACGCACAAGAGAATAAATAAGTTTAATCTCCTCAGCGCAAGCATGTCCTGAAACATGAACATCCTGCATAACAATCTGGGCGCCACGCATAGTCAAATCATTGATAACATTTGATACAGCCTTCTCATTTCCAGGAATTGGATGAGATGAGAATACAATCATATCGCCTGGCTTAATCTGTACCTTCTTGTGAGTACCGTTAGCCATACGAGATAAAGCAGCCATAGACTCACCCTGAGAACCTGTTGTAACAAGTACAATCTTCTCATCTGGGTATGCCTTAAGTGACTCGATATCGATAAGTGTATTGTCTGGAATGTGAAGATATCCAAGCTTCTGAGCTGTATCAATAGTGTTAACCATTGAACGACCTTCTACACATACCTTACGTCCATATTTGTCTGCAGAATTGATAATCTGCTGTACACGGTCAACATTCGATGCGAATGTAGCAATAATAATACGGCTTGTTGTGTTGTCTGCAAAAATAGAATCGATAGTCTTACCAACTGTCTTCTCAGAAGCAGTAAAACCAGGGCGCTCTGCATTTGTAGAATCACACATAAGCGCAAGTACGCCCTTCTTTCCGATTTCACCAAGACGCTGTAAATCGATTGGATCACCATAAACAGGTGTGTAATCAACCTTAAAATCGCCTGTGTGAACAACAATACCTGCAGGTGAATAGATAGCAAGTGCAGCCGCATCCTGAATACTGTGATTTGTACGAATGAATTCGACTCTAAACTCACCAGCATTAATATGAGTACCGTACTTTACCACCTTACGTTTAACCTTTGTAAGCATCTTGTGTTCTTCAAGCTTATGCTCAATAAGGCCGTTAGTAAGCTTTGTAGAATAAATTGGGCATACGTTAAGTTCCTTAAATACGTAAGGAATTGCACCAATATGGTCTTCGTGACCATGAGTGATAAAGAATCCCTTTAGCTTATCCTGATTATCTT
>JAFYYE010000089.1 GCA_017557715.1 Pseudobutyrivibrio sp. | reverse complement strand
TGATGGTCAGAATAAACTCTGAGCCTTCCCCGTAGGTACTTTCGCACCAAAGCTTACCTTCCATCAGTTCCGCAAACTTTCTTGAAATATCAAGGCCGAGGCCCGTTCCCTGAATGCTGCTGTTCTTAACTTCGTCCAGTCTTTCGTATGCAGTAAAGAGTCTTTCCATGTCCTCTTCTTTTACACCGATACCTGTGTCCTTAACAGAAAAACGAAGCATGCAGATTTCATTTTCACGCTCTTCCATAGAAACGCTTAACATAAATCCACCTTTTTCTGTATATTTCACAGCATTGGTCAAAAGATTTAGCACTATCTGTTTGATTTTGCCCATGTCACCGTATAGGCGCTTAGGCATAATCTCATCTATAACAACATCAAAGGTCAGCTCTTTTTCAATACTTCTAACCCTTATCATTGAAACAATGGAACGAAACATTTCCTGCACATCATATTCCTGCTCTACAAGATGCATCTTTCCTGATTCAATTTTAGAAATATCCAAAAGGTCATTAATAAGACCAAGAAGAGATTCGGTCGCATTTCTGATATCAAAGGAATAATTCATAATAGACATGAAATAATCCCTTGGTACTCCTGTGGCATCCTCTCGCATCACCATCTCATTCATACCCATAATGGTGTTAATAGGAGTTCTTATCTCGTGAGACATGTTTGCAAGGAATCTTGATTTAGAACTATTTGCTCTCTCGGCTTCTTCCTTGGCTTTGCTTATTTCAACGTACTGTCTTCTAATGACAGTTGAGCCCATTACACGCCATACAATCAAACCTGCTGCAATAGCAATCAATACCATAAAAAGTATTCGAACCACCAAAAGCTCAGTCAATTGTGGCTTTTTGTTAATCTGGAAGGACTCATCCTGAATAACGTTCTCTGTCACACCATCTAGCACTTGTATGTGAAGAATATATTTTCCAGCTGGTAAAGATGTATATTCCAATGTTGATAATCGACTTTTTTGAACAGTGATACCATCATCAGGCCCGTTCTCCAAATACATTTTTATAGTTGGATTGAGCATGGTGTAATCCATAACTGCAGGTACAATCTGGATACGTCCTTTAGACGCTGGTAGTTCAAACACTCCATCTTTATCAGGCTTAATCAATTCATCACCACTATAGACCGCGTGAATTTGCATTTTCACTTCACCGTTTTCTTTGTAATAATTATTGAAATTTACTCGAACTACACCTTCTCTTCCGGGAATATAAAGGTTTCCTTCCTGATCCTCATCACAGAATAAATTGCTTGTTAATGCGAAAGGTAAACCATTCTCAACTGTATCCAGCCTGTACTCTTTCACTTCATCATTAAGCAGCTCCTGAGTATCCACTGAAAAAATACCAAATGACGATAGTACCCATGCGTTATCATTTGAATCAAAGTAAATATCATAATTATTGTTGTATGGGAAGGAGTCAATGGTTTCAATATCTCCATCCTTCACATACTGAAGCGAATTAGAGGTCACAATCCAATAGATGTCATGAGCTTCATCTCGTCTGATTCGCATGACCACATCACTTGTAAGCCCCTTGTCCCTGCCGATATGTGTGACAACATAATCTCTGATTACATAAATGCCATCACCATCGGAACCAGCCCATATAGAACCATCCTCCATCTCTTCCAGTGTGAGTATGACAGTATTCTTTAGACCATCTCTGGCTGTAATCCTACGAATTACTTCTCCATCCTTAATAAAGGCTATTCCACTGCTTGTGCCTACTACAGTCTGGCCATCCTTCGTAAACAAAATACATCTGACCTTATTATCAGGCATTCCATTTTCAGTGGTATATTTAACTAATGTGCCATCTTTTAAAAGACACACTACTCCCTTGCCCTTTGTATATGTAGCTACCCAAAGATTTCCTTCTAGGTCCTTTTTTATACAACGAACTCTTGCATCCTCTATATAATCCATTAAGGGATGCTCAGTAACCACACCGTCTCGTCCCAGAATCTGAAGCCCATTATCCGTACCAATATAAAGATAGCCATCGTAATCACAGGTAGCATTTGTCACTTCGTGACTCAGCCCAGCCTTTTCATTGAGGTTTATGTAGTTGTTGGTGACTACCTTCATTGCGCCCTGAGTAGATGATGAAATCCAAATGTTTCCCTGATAATCAGAAGTCACCATTTCGATTCCACTATCCAGATTCACATCTAAAATATTTATATTATTATTTTTATCCAGATATCCAATTTTATCTGTGGAAGATACCCAGACTCTATCGCAATCGTAATTCAACCAGTGAATATTATTAATAGGAGACACATTAATCTTTTTTAAATCGACTATCTTATCTCCAAATTTGCCATAATAAATATTCTCACCTGTTGTACCGTAATAAACCCTTCCCTGCTTGTTAGGGTCCACTAGAATTGTTGTAATCTGACCAATGCCAAGCTCGCCACTTCTATACACATCCGTAACTTCACAGTCATCAATAGCAAAAACTGCACCGCCAGAGGTTTGTCCATATACTCGTCCTTCACTATCTCGCTCGAGCTTTAAAATTCGTTCACCGTCTAATTTCTTATTATTTATAGGAACTATTTCCATATATTTATTTACATAACAAATACCTGCTGTGGTTCCTACAAAAACATTTCCAGAATTATCTTCCACAAAAGAACGAATAGATAAGGATGGCAAGCCATCTCCATCTGTGAAGTGGGTGCGCTCTTCTCCATCCAGCACTACTACACCATTATCATTGGTTCCCACCCAGATTCGCCCCTTACTATCTTCAAGCATTCCTCTGGCAGTGGTAAGTCCATCTTCGGTTGATAGTCTCTCGAAATTAGTACCATCATAACGAATCACTCCGCTATAACCGCCAATCCAGACTTGACCATCTTTTTCTCCCAAAATGCACATGGAATCAGAGGTTGGAAGTCCATTTGAAGCGTTATACAATTTTGAAGAATAGCCCAC
>JAFYYE010000088.1 GCA_017557715.1 Pseudobutyrivibrio sp. | reverse complement strand
TCTCAATGCTTATCATTGATAAAAAGCGCATGAAGTTAAAGAACGCAGGTCTTCCTGAGTCAGTTGTAGCTGCTACACCATGGTATGCTAAGAATTCTAAGATACCAGTTGTTAAGGCTAAGGTAGGTCCACAGATGATGACACTTATCTGCGATGCAGAGATCTTCGACGACATGCCTGTTAAGAAGGAAGTAAAGGCTACTGTTTCTGGTCTTTATATCACAAAGGTTCGTGGCCTTCGTGGTGGAAATGCTCAGCAGGACACTAAGAAGAAAAAGGGTCTTAGAGCATGGGCTTTACAGAAGCGTAAAGAGCTTGAAGCTGAAAGCAAGAATAAATAATTAAGTTAATAAGATTTCAAAAAAGTGTGTCTTTTCAGTGACACACTTTTTTATTGTCTCTAAAAATGTTAGACTATTCTTAACATTTGTAGAAAATGGAGGGAATATGAGAAAATTAAATCTTGTTATCGCTAAATCTTTTCTTTCAATGTTGTTTTTAGTAGTGGCTTTTGCTCTGGCTCCAAAGCTTACTGCAGAGGCTGTATCTAATGAAGAATTAATTGCCATTGGGCAGATATTTGATGGAGCTTATTACGCCACCATGTATCCGGATGTAGCGGCTGCTTCTAATGGAAGTCAGCTGTGGCTTTTAAATCACTATGTTATCAGCGGCATTACAGAGGGCAGAAATCCATGCGCCACTTTTAATGCTTCAGAATATATGGCGAAGAATCCTGATTTACAGGCTGTATTTGGGGATAATCTTCATGGATATGTTTATCATTATGTAAATGTAGGGAAATATGAGGGAAGAGATGGAACCCCTTCAGTTGGAACCGACATCGTAGTGGATAATAAATATACCTTGCTTGGCATCTATTCTACCGAGTACGATTATGAGGCTCCTAGAGGAAGCAATATCAAGATTGCAGCTTCTCATGTCAATGGTACAGTGGTTAAACCAGGCGCAACATTTTCTGCAAATAAAGCCATCGGTCCAAGAACCACAGCAAATGGTTTTGTTGAGGCTCCAGTATTTATAAATAAAGAACATGCAATGGGAATTGGCGGTGGTGTATGTCAAGTTTCATCTACAATATACGCAGCTATGAAGGTGGCTGGAATTAAGGCTACAGAGCGTCATCCACATTCATTGCCGGTTTATTATTTACCTGATGGCTGGGACGCTACAATTTCGGGAAATACACTAGATTTGAAGTTTAAGAATACATACAAAAATAATATTATTGTCTACGAAACCGCAAATAACGGAATTCTTACCGCAGCGTTATATTTAGAAAATTGAGCGCAATCGATAGTAGATTTATAACGTACACAATGTTATAATATCCGAGGTATTTTTAAAGATATACGCGAGGATAATGGTTTTGAAAGAGGTTTTATTAAGCAAAAAATCGCCCATTGTGGTGGAGCTTATAAAACAAATGGAACAGGTTAGAAAGGTCGATAATGAAAAATATGTTGATCTTGCCTGTGATTTGTTTGATATGGCTCAAGAGGAAGGCAATGAAGATTTGCGTAACTTTGCCAGCTGTACATTAGGGGATGCCCTTTGTCAGAATAAGGAGTACTCTCAGGCGGTGTATTATCTTTCGGAGGGGTTACAGGGCATACTAAATACAGATGCCTATTGTCTTATTTGTCGTTGCTACAATGAAATGGGTCTCATTATGCGGAGCGAGGGACATTTCATTACAAGCGAAGAAAATTATTTGAACAGTATAGATACAGCTAGAGCGCATCGTCTATATTATCAGGAAGCAATTGCTTGCGGAAATTTTGCTTCTCTTTGTGCGGAGATGGGGGCTAGAAATGAGGCACTGGAGTATCATTTTAGAGCAATAGAATGTTGTCAGTTTATAGAAGACGAGCAACTTAGAACGATACTGTTAGTTACAGAATTTTCCCAGATTGCTAAGCTTTATGTGTTGAGTGGAAAACCAGAAGAGGCTAAGAAGAATCTGGACGAAATGAATAGATTCAACGTTCTTTACCCAGACGTTGAAAATGATTTCGATGTGGCGCTGGCCCGTTGGTATTATTTCGACACAGTAAAAGAGCATGAATTGGCTAAAAAGTACAAGAAGGAAAGTCTGAAGGCTTTTTTAGCAGTTGATGATGTGGTGGCTTATTTTGATGAGATTGAATCGCTCATTAGTAAGCTATATGATCAAAAAGACTACTCTAATCTTCAGCAGATTTTCGACCACATAGATTTTAAGGTGGCTGAGGATGAGGTGATAAATATTCGCCTTAGAATGGAAGGTTGGAAGGTCAAGGTATACGAGACATTGGGCGAAATGGAAAAGGCGTCCCAGTGTGCGCTTAATTACTTTAAGTACAGTTCTATCAGAGCTAAGGCTAATAAAAAATCATTTACTACAATGCTCAGAATGAAGACTGAGCTGCTTCAGCAGAAGACTAGAAATCTTTTCCTTACAGCACAGGCAGAGACTGACACATTAACTGGCCTTGCTAATCGAATGAAGCTCAATAATGTAATTGATGAGCTTTTTGAGATGGCAAAGGATAAAGGAGTTAACCTTGGCGTAGAGATGATGGATGTGGATTATTTTAAGAAGGTTAATGATAATTATGGTCATTCCAAAGGCGATGAGCTTCTTAGTGTCATTGGCCGAGAATTTAAAGAGATTCATAAGGATTATGAAAATATATTTATCGCTAGATATGGCGGCGATGAGTTTATCATTTGTTATTATGGTATGACAGATGAAGAAATTCTCCGTGTTGTGCGAAGAATAAATAATATGATGGAAAAGGTGGCGCAGGAAATCGAGCTAGAGAACATATCTGTTTCACAGGGTATTGTTAATCATGTGCCACAGTCATTAAATAGAGCGTGGGATTATTTGAACTCGGCAGATTATGCTCTCTATTTTGTAAAGGAGCATGGTAGGGCCAACGCAAGATTGATTCACAAACGCTCTGATTTAGAAAATGAAGAATGGGTTAAAGTGTTTTGACACGATGCTTCATAAGGATTAAAATATGTAATTAATTAGACAGAAGGTAGTTTAGTTGCCTTCTGTCAATTTATGTGAGGGGGCAAAAAGCCCAATGGGAGAATAAATTTATGGCAAAGCTTTATTTTTACTATGGTGCAATGGGTTCGTCAAAGACAGCAAATGCACTTATGACACACTTTAATTATGAAGAGGTTGGACAGAACGCACTTCTTGTAAAACCTGCAGTGGATACAAGGGACGGTGAGCGTGTGGTTCATTCTCGTATCGGCTTGGAAAATGAGTGTGTTTTTCTCGAGGATTTAGTAGAAATGTCTGAGGAGGAGATTAAGAAGTACAATTGCATTATCGTTGATGAAGTGCAGTTTGCCACTCCAGAGCAGATAGATTATCTTTCAGATATCGTAGATTTTATGGATGTTCCAGTTGTAGCTTACGGTCTTCGTGCCGATTTCAGAAATAAGCTGTTTCCTGGTTCAGAGAGACTCATTGCAATAGCTGATGTTATTCATGAGGTAAAGACTGTATGCTGGTGCGGTCGTAAGGCTACCTGCAACTGCCGCTACAACGAAAAAGGGGTAGTTCGCTCAGGCCCACAGGTTATGCTTGGCGCCAACGACTCCTACGTAGCGTTATGTCGTAAGCACTTCAAGTTGGGGCAGCTTAAAGCGTAACTAGCGGAGGACATAAATGACTTTTAGTTTACCGATTACTTTAATATTTTTTATATATTGGGTTGTGTGGATTCAAGTGCCTGGAATGATGTTTGAAAGCTTGCTTCTTCCTAGAAGGCTTAAGTTTTCTACAAGACTTTTAGCGGGCTTTTTCATCGGATTCATATATTTGGCAACATTGTATTACATTGAATCGCTCTTGGGACTGCATGGAATCATTATGCTTGCCGGTCCAATCACATCACTTGTGGCGGTTTGCTTGTATCAAATGAAGAATAAGCCTTCAGTATTTAATGCATCGGAGCGATTTAGAGGGATATATGTAGGAATTTTCCTGTTCATTTACATTGTTTCAATGCTGAATTTTCAGTTTAAGTATTTGTATGCCCTTTCAGGACAGACTACTCAGGTCTATCATGACTGCCTGTTCCATACTGGAAATAT
>JAFYYE010000087.1 GCA_017557715.1 Pseudobutyrivibrio sp. | reverse complement strand
TCATTCGCTGCCCAAGTTTACCCATCCAGTATTCAGGATTCACTCCAATATCAGCAGCCCAATATGAATCAAATTCAAAATTCACATATTCCGGATTGGTCTCTTCAATCAAAACTTCATAGGCCATCTTTCCACTTTTTAATCTTCTGAACTCGCAATTGTGGTTGTGATATAAAAGACTTAGGCCTTCGTTCTTTAGCAATTTTCCTGCTTCATTCAAATTATTTGCCAGGTCATAAACTGCCTTCTCATCGGTATAATCAAAGTGATGCATGCCTGTAATAACCACATATTTTGTTCCGTAAAGATGAGCCTCTTTTGCCACTTCCTCTGTTCTTTTCAATACGCTACCCAAGTCAGAGTGTAAGCTAATAACTTTAAGACCGGACTCATCTATCAATTCTTTCCAGTTCAGCTTGCCACTTTTTCCCATAGGCATCCCTGCCAGACGAGTCAAGGCTCTTATGATAAATGGCATGGGGTGAATCATGTATGAACATAATTCAATCCCCTGATAGCCAGACGCTCTCAATCTACCCAATGTGTCTTGTGCCTTTTTTTGATTGCCTATCACGGTTCGAAGCTGAAACTGTTGTATTCCTCGAATCACCCTCTACTACCTCACTTTCTATTATTTCTTCTGGCCTTTTGCCTGAATCTCAGCCATCTTTTCCTTTGAAAGAGGGCTTATTTTCATGCATATAATTGAGATAATCCATCCTATTATTGGAAATCCATAAAGCAATAACACTGTCAGATACTTAATACCATTAGTCATAGGATCATTTGGCTGTGGCATAGTTGTCTCATAACCAATAAGAGCAACACAACCCATGGTAATCACTGTTGCTAATGACGATACAAGTCGGTCCATCATAGAATAGGAAGCTGTAACAACAGCAGGAATAAACTTTCCAGAACGGTCTTTCTCATAATCGACTACATCCGCACTCATTGATGTTGTAGCTGCTGTGACACCCATTTTTGTTCCATTAACAGCAAGAGTTAAAACGAAATATACAATAGTTGGAAGTACTGCAACTGTAATCGTTCTCGTATTAATTGTCAGTAAAAATACAGCCATAAGTACTGTTGCAATGAGACTTACAAATGACCATAGTGAAATAGCTTTTCTACTTCCATGCTTACCTGCATACTTTCCTCCAATAATGGCGAACACGATTGAAGGCAGCATCGCAATTACACTGATTAATGTGGAAAGCTGCATATTTCCAATCAGTATTCCAAACATCATTGTTGATACAATAGATTGACTACCAACCTGATTTGCAAGTTTTACAGCAGAGGCTGAAATCACATAGGTTTGCATTGCTTTATTCTTGCCTAAAAGCGAAACCATATCTTTAAAAGAAACCTTTTCATTATTGGTTGCAGCCACATCTTCAAAATTTTCTGGACAGTCAGTCTCAGATACACCTATGCAAGCCAGAATAATGAACACAAGAGAGATTGCCACTGTTACAATGCACGAAGTGCTAAGCATTTCAACAGAATATGTATTTTGATACTTTGGAAGAATTACCATTGTGATTAAAATTGTCATAATCATTGGCGCAAAGTAACTATAAACAGTTGCCCATACCCCTACCATTGGTCTTTGCTTAGGATCATTTGTCATTACCGGTCCCATTATTTGGCCTGCAACATTATTCATGGCGTATCCAAATAAATAAATGACATACATTACTACGAAAAGTATAATTCCATGTCCTTTACCACTTCCCCAAATAAATAACAATAAAACCGCTGCAGACTGAATCAGCCATCCGCCAAAAAGGAATATACGAATCTTTCCAAATCTGGTGTTAAATTTATCCACGAATACTGCAATTACAGGATTTAGAACACCCTCAAGTATTCTACTGAATGTAAGAATAGTGCCCATTATCGCAGTTGCAATACCATACCCAGCATTTCCAACATAACTGACGTAAGTCATTAAGATATAAAAACACATTGCGTTTGCAGAATTCATTTGTGATAAGGCAATTTGCCAGTTCTTTGCTTTTCTGTAATTAATCTGATTTTCCATTTTTGCTCCTTTTTACTACCATTTTGTATCTAGCGTAGACTTCCAAGAAATCTCAGGCTTTCCTTTGGATGTCGGCTCATATCATTTCGATCAACGCCAATAAGTCCAAAGGTCATCTTGAATCCCTTTTGCCATTCGAAATTGTCTAGTAATGACCAATAAAAATACCCTTTAACTGGTAATCCATCATCTATACATGATTTAATCTCATCAGTAGCAGTTTTTATGTACTCTACTCTCTCGTTATCTTCTGATGTTGCAATTCCATTTTCCGTAACAATTAAATCTCCTTTGAAGGACTTTGCCACCTTTCGAACTACATTTCCAATTGCTTTAGGATAGTTTTCATATCCCATCTGGGTTGTTTTAACTCCATCAGGTAAACGTTCCTCCCCCTGCTCATCGAAGCATTTTCTCGTATAACATTGAACGCCGAGGAAATCATCGCCTTCAATGGCTGGAAGATAATGAAGTAATTCTTCATCCCATACTCTTTCAACTGCTTTAGTTGATTCTGCACTATTTGATTCTTCAAGTGATTGTAAGTCATGCAATGATAATGTAATTCCAACCTTTAAATCAGGCCTAACTTCTCGAATTGCTTTTACCGCAGCCATGTGTGCTTTCATTACAATTCGGTCTCCTTCATCTGAGCACTGTGATACAAACACAGCAACATCTCTTGGGTCTTTAAATCCAAATGCCTGTGCACTTTCCATTGCAGCTTGCATCATACGATTCTGATCCAAATTGATACCAACCTGAACCTTCGAATCTTCTTCTGCCTGTTTTTCTTCTAGAGAACGACTTGTACTCATGCGAGCCATCATGCTTTTCATCAGTCCAGCCAATTGATAACGCATATTGGCTTCATTGATGGTGCAGACATAATGAATTCCTTCTCCCAATTCTGAAACAATTCGTCCGCAGTATGCAGCAAAATCATCAATGACCTCAGGATTCTCCCATCCGCCTTTACGAATTAACCACTTAGGAGATGTAAAGTGCATTAGAGTGATAACCGGTTCCACTCCATTTTCTACACAGCACTTAATGACATTCTTGTAATGCTCTACTTCTGCAGAATCCCATTTGCCCTCCTCTGGCTGTATTCTTGCCCACTCAACTGAAAATCGATATGCATTCAGTCCAGCATCCTTTAATAGCTTTATATCCTCTTCAAAATGATGATAATGATCTACTGCCAAACCAGAAGGTTCATCAAACATACTGTGCTCCAAATTCTCCTGAACCCAATAATCACTGTAAATATTGTTTCCTTCTACCTGATGTGCAGCTGTGGCAGCCCCCAATAAGAAACTCTTCTCAAACATATTCCCTCTTCCTCCTTAGTTAAATGTTAAGTTGTGAACACATTATATTGGGATGAACAGATATTGTATTTTGTTAATTTGATGTGTATTATAGTTTTATGATATTTGCTATATTTTTCCCTTTTTGCACAATTTCCTACTGCGCAAATTTATGAAAAAGTTACAATGGGAGGCTGATGTGAAATGCTATTATCACAATTAGAATTGATTTATCAAATATATGGAGTTCCAATCTCAGTATTTGATTTAGATGGGACATGTAAGAAACTTATCCCTGATAAGAATTTTAATGGCGCTTTTAAACTATCTGATATTCCTGAATGGACACACTTTAGTTCTTTTACAAATCAAGTTTGTTGTCTTGTCACAGATTCCCTGCTTCTATTGGGATTTATCCCAGATTTTTCAAATAAGCAGATAATCGTCTTGGGGCCTGCCACTACTGTCGAGATGAATTCTGTTTCCCTGAAACATTTTACGGGTCAGATAAGCTCCAGCTATTCAAAAGAGATTGCTTTAGCAATATCGAGTACACTTGCTTCGATGAAATTGACTGACCTACATCAATTTAAAGCTACCTTATCTCTAATAGAATCCCTATTGGGTGTGGAAATACACGATATAAAAACAATTAGCGAATACTCAACGAACTTAACTCAGATAAATGCGCTAGAGAAAGTTACTAATGCAATTACAACAGAGATTACTTTTGACGATCATGACTACACTGACACAGATATTCAGGACAGAATTCTATTTTATATTTCTCATGGCATGGTTGAAAATCTTGAGAACCTTGTTATTCCAGAGCAATTTATGGAATCGATGAATAGATTAAGTCTACGATATGCTAAAAATTCACTCATTGTTTTGAACTCTCTCAGCCAACGTGCAGCTCTATCTGCAGGCGTGCCATTACGTTCTACTGACTCTTTAGGAAGGGCTTTTAGTGACCAGATAGAGTCCTCGCCTGATGTTGAGTCCCTAATTCAATTATCAGCAAGAATGTTCATTCCCGCTGCCTATGCAAGGTTGGTCAGAGATGTTAATATACCTGGCAACACAAGTCGTGATATTCGAACTGTAATAATATATGTTCAAAATCATTTTAGAGAACAGATATCTGTCAAGAAACTCGCAGAATTAGTGAATTTATCAGAAGAACATTTATCCAGAAAATTTAAATCCGAAACAGGCATGACACTAAAGAGTTTTATTGTTAAAGAAAAAATACACGAGGCAGAGGCTCTACTTCGCTTCACAGATCTATCACTATCATCAATTTCAGAAATATTATCATTTTCATCACAAAGCTGGTTTCAAACTGCTTTCAAAAAACAGACTGGAAAGACACCTATGGAATATAGAAAGGAAGCCTAGTGATAGGCAATATGCCATGTTTTTAAACTTAAAAATAGAGCTACACCATATGATGTAGCTCTAAGAAGGAGAATAACTTAAATGAAAAGAAAATTATAAGTCTACTTCCGAATCCAAAATCTGGCCTGTTGTCATATCTATTTCATATGTATATTCAACATCTATATTAAGCCTCAAGAGCACTTCCTTCGAGCATCTCATTTGTGATAAGCACTGTGGCCTGACCATCATCCATTTGACCAAGAACTACTCGATACACTATAGCTATATCTTCCATTTTTTTATGTGGAATCTTATCTAGCATAGATGCATTCTTTTCAGCATTTACAGCCTCTAAAGCGATCTTATCTTTTATGAAGTCATAATCATTTGTCTGCTCATAGGCTCCAAACAGATTAGTTAAATTACCACTAGTTCCAGCAAATGAATTTTCAAGCCTAACTGTTATGGCATCATTTGCTCCTTGGTTAAGCTTTTCATTAGGGATGATATCAATGCTTTCAATAGCGTGTCCCTTTGCCTCAAGATTTGTCTTAAGGTCTTCTGTGAACTTCTCTTTAAATTCTTCGTAGTTCATCATAATGGTGTATACCTCCTATAAAAATTGATTAATTTACTCCAAAAATGGGCAAAAAATAAGAGCAATTACTCTATTGAATAATTGCTCTATGTACTGAATTAAATTGTGTATTTTTCGTACACCATTTGCGACATGGCTATACACCATTTTTACACCATTTTTTTATTGCAACTTTTCATTAGTATACACCATTATTTGAAGTCCTATTAAGCTACGTACCCAGATAATGATCTATACGTAGTTCTTTATTCAAATCTCTTTTTATGCATTCCTTTAAGAAAATCCTTTTTAAGATCTCTAGCACTATGAAACAAAAGTAATTCTGATTTTGATAAACTTTTATTATTCATTTTCAGTTCAAGCAGCTCTAGTGTACAGAACAAATCTGCTACTTGAAATAACTTATATTCACTAGGAACTACTTTTCTAACATCATAATCAACTAATTCAGTAGCTAACACAGTATTAAGAATTCTGTTTAACTCATGCTGACCATTATCATAATAAAGAATTACATTATCAAAACTTTGAAAGAATTCCAAATTATTTCTAATAAACTGCGATATTTCTCGAGCCATTCTTGCTTCGAGTTTAAACTGATTTTCATATTCTGATTTATAAAAAATAAAACTTTTATATTTTATTCCACAGTGTAAAGCAAAATAGTATAATTTCGAAAAAATGGCTCTTCTCTCGTTAGGAAGATACGCTTCATATGGGTATTCTCTTCTTATAAGAGGTTCAGTATGCACAGCCTGATTATTTCCATATTTCAGCATTTCTAAATTACGATTAAGAACAGATATTTCTTCGTCAATCTCTTCTGACTGATCATGAAAAACCATCGTGACAATATAATAAGGATTATGTTTCTCATAATCCCCAAAATCACCAGCCTCATCCACAAAAATACTTAACTCTTTCACAACAATCTCCTAACAAAAAATGGCGGGGAGTCTCCCCGCCTAATAGGTTGGACCTGGGTCTTACGACCAGCCCTAATTTGTATCATTATAGTATCAAATTTCTTTAATATTTTCAATAGTTAGCAGACATCTCGCCCTCTCATTAGATGGCCAAAGGCCTTTCTCCTAGCCCAGAAGCAATTCTGCTTCGTCTTGGTATAAAATGCTTCATTCCCTGGCTCTT
>JAFYYE010000086.1 GCA_017557715.1 Pseudobutyrivibrio sp. | reverse complement strand
CCTTTTTTTATGAATGCAGGTGCTTACGTTACAGGTAGTCAGCTTATGCGTCTTGGCGAGTATTACGCTAAGGCTATTCACGATGCTTACGGAGAGGATTTTGATGTTCTTTTTGGTCCAGCCTATAAGGGCATCCCTCTTGCAGTTATTACAGCTGAGGCTTTCTACAGATTGTACGGTAAGGAAGTTAAATACTGCAGCAATAGAAAAGAAGAAAAGGATCACGGCGCAGACAAGGGCGGCATTCTTGGATACAAGATTAAAGACGGCGACAGAGTTGTCATGATAGAAGATGTTACCACCTCTGGAAAGAGTATGGAGGAGACAGTACCTATCGTTCGCTCTCAGGGGGATGTTACAATCGTTGGTCTTATGGTTTCACTTAATCGTCAGGAGTTTGGTCTTTCAGGAGACAGAAGCAAGACAGCTCTTGATGAGGTTGCAGACACATATGGCTTCAAGACTTCAGCTATAGTTTCTATGGACGAGGTTGTAGAACATCTCTGGAACAGAGAGTGTCAGGGGCGCGTAGTTATCGATGATGAGATGAAGTCACGCATCGATGCTTATTATAAGGAATATGGAGTTCAGTAATGGGAAAAGTTCGTCCACATAGACGTAATTCCTACGGCAATCAGCTTAAGGCCTTGCCAGTTGAGGCAATGTATGCTGCAGGAGTTTCGGCTTTTTCATTAGTAATTTATGCCGCTATCATGGGTGTGTCTGTTTATATGTCAGGTGATACACCTAAGTTTATTGGCGGAATAGGAATGATTGGTTTCTTCATCGCATTGGCAGCACTACTTTTTAACGTCGGCCAGATGAAGACAAAAACAGAGCTTAAATACAGACTTATCTGTCTTGGCATCAGCTTTTTAGTGATGGCAGTATGGGTAGGCACATTTATTATAGGAATGGTTAATTAAGGAGTATTATGAGTAAGACATTTTATATTGAAAATGATGATATGTTAGAGCGCTATGAGCTTGTTACAGAGCGCATCTCTACTATTAAAGAGGATAAGGATTTACCTGAGAAGCTTCAGGCTTATTTTAATCAGGTGGCAGAGTTTATTATGGCTGTTGAGCCAGTTTTAGATAAGGCTGTTGCTGGCGAGCTTGAGAATCGTTCACTTGAGGAGTGCAAGGCTGACCACGACAGAATTTTTGATATCTACAAGGCAGGCACCTATGAGAACAGCTTCCTTTGCCCAACTTATGCAGTTGCAGAGCTTGGCGAGCAGCTTGGTGGACCACTTTCAGCTGCCTTCTATAAATTGACAGATATGATTTCAGCAGCATTCGCTGGACGTCTTGATACATTTACAATTTATTGTGAGCTTTTCATGGAAATCTATGGCGTATGTCAGGTGGAGAGTGATGATAAGTTCCGTAGAGAAGATGTGCTTTCAGCATTGTCTTCATTCCATCATGATTATGCACAGATGCTTTTTGGAGAATCACTTATTGCCATGATTGATCCAGAGTATGATTTCTACACAAATATCATCATGAAAGCAGATCTTTCAGATGATAGATATTTATATAGATATGGTATGTACATCAGCGATAACGAGCTTAAGATGGCTACGCACCTTCGTAGCATGGCGCATGAGGATGTGGTTGCTATGGCTCGCACTTATGTGGAAGGCTACATCAAGGGCTTTGAGGTTTGTGGAAAAGATATCTCTATAAAAGATACAGTTGGTGTACATGCACCAGCAGGCTTCGAGCTTATGACACGCGAGGCTATCAAGCTTTTCAACGAAGCTGGTCTTGCTGCCACAGTTCGTTTTGGTGGCACAAGTGGTCGCAATCTTTTCTCTACTGTTCCAAACAAGCAGTGTGAGTACGACCACAAGGATGACAGAGCTTACGTTTGGGAAAAGGGGTTTGCAGACAGACTTCTTGAGGTTACAAAGAATACATTTGAAAAGCATAAGGAGCTTGCAGCAGTATTCGGTGGCCCAGCTGTTATCGAGACATTTGGAGATATTCCATTTGAGCCAAAGAATTTCCCTGCTAATGCAAAGTATACTGATAAGCAGAATGAGCTCAATGTTTACTTTATGAGCCAGAATGGTCAGATTACAAATCAGTACATCAAGGGCGAGGAGCGCAGCTTCACAATCATTGCTTACCCAATCCCTGAAATCGGTGACAAGTTCAATGAAATCTTCAATGAGACTGTTGCTGTTAATACAATGGATTACGAGCTTTATAAGAACATCCAGCAGCACATTATTGATGTGCTTGATCAGGGCGAGACAGTTCACGTTACAGGTCGTGGAGATAACCACACAGATATCACTGTAAAGCTTCATCATCTTGATAATCCTGCTAAGCAGACTAACTTTGAAAACTGCGTTGCAGACGTAAATATTCCTGTAGGTGAGGTATTCACATCACCAGAGCTTGAGGGTACAAACGGTGTGCTCCATGTTACACAGGTATACTTAAACGAGCTTT
>JAFYYE010000085.1 GCA_017557715.1 Pseudobutyrivibrio sp. | reverse complement strand
GGCAAAATCCACCACCATAGAAAGCGAACCATTGCGAAGAGTCTCCTGAAATTTCTTTTTTCCAGTAGGATTGATACGCTCGCCTATCACCATAAATGGCCCATCTAAATCAATCCACGTGTTCATTCTCTCAGATGTAACAACACGAAGAGGCTTGTCCTCCACTTTGTGAGGTGCCTTATCCTTAAGACGTGAAACAAGCTCTTTTATATGAGCAGGTGTGGAACCACAGCAGCCTCCAAATAAAGATGCACCTGCTTCGTAAAGACGAACACAAGCATCTGTAAACTCATCAGGACCCATTTTATAAACAGTCTTGCCATTCTCAAGCTCTGGCAATCCTGCATTAGGCTTTACCATGATAGGCACAGTTGCTACTGGTGCAATCTGCTTAACAAGCTCAAGCATAGCATCTGGACCAGTACTACAATTCATTCCAATGCAGTCGATTCCCATTGACTGCAACACAATTGTAGCTGTATCAGGTGATGTTCCATACAATGTCTTTCCATCTGGATTGTATGTAAGTGAAACGATAATAGGCAAATCGCAAGTCTCTTTGATAGCAAGAACAGCAGCTCGACATTCCTGAAGACTCATCATTGTCTCCACAACAAATAAATCCACGCCCTCTTCCAAAATCGCTCTAACCTGCTCCTTGTAGCAATCAACCAAATCCTCAAACATTAAATCTCCAAGAGGATAAAGCTGCTTACCAGTCATGGAAATATCTGCTGCAACAAACTTTCCTTCTGGGGCAATCTCACGAGTGAGTCTTACCAGCTTACGGTTTATCTCAACCAGATTATCAGCAAGCCCGTATTCTTCAAGCTTGATTCTTGTGCCAGTAAATGTAGGCGCAAGAACAATATCTGAGCCTGCATCATAATAGGCCTTCTGTATTTCCTGAATAGCCCAGGAATTTTCTATAATCCATTTTTCAGGACATACACCAGCTGGCATTCCCCGCTTTTGAAGCTCAGTACCTGTGGCTCCATCAATAAAAACTGTTCTTGTTTCAAGTAGTTGTCTAAAATCGTTTCTAGTCATTAACATTACTCCTCAATTGCGTGTCTTACATAATCCAAAAACTCTACGGCCACTGGGCCAGGTGTATACTCCTTATTAATTAAATATCCAAACTCAATCTGTCCACCCTCATTAAACAGCTCAATACCTGGAATATAATCACTTTCATAATTAACGAAAGATTCTGCACTAAGATTTGCCAGATGGTTCTTCTCAAGCATGTTGTGCATGACATAATCACTGTTGGTAATAACAGAAATATCTTTATTGATATCTATATCATCTCCGTCAGCTGTCTGCCATTTACCATATCGCAGGTAAGCATCATTTTCAGACTGAATGAATTTCAGGTTACTAAGAACCTTGGCATGCTTCTTTTTATTATAGGCTTTATCCTCCGGCTCGAAATATACCATTCCATTCATAGTCTTTAATGTGACAAATCGTAGATTGTATTTCTTGATTAAATACTCAACCTGAGACTTTGAATCAGGAAATACATAGATAAAAGCAAGTTCATCATCGGAAATACGAATTCTTTCAATCAAAGATGCTGTGCTATCTGCATGAATATAAAAACACAGGTCGTCCTTTTTATGTAATTCATAGAATTCTGAAAAACAATTAGAGAGCCATGAACTGTGATTCATACCTATACGCACAACATTTTTCTGTGCATTTGCACTCTCGTTTTCCAGCCTGTCAAAATCCATAACAAGATGACTGGCCTTCTGATAAAAAGCCCTGCCCTTTTCTGTAAGTGCAATACCCTTGCTAACTCGCTTAAATAAAGGGTATTCCAATTCTTTCTCCAAGGACATTACAACCTTGCTGACACTTGACTGTGTTGTAAATAAAATCTTTGCGGCCTCGCTAAAGGAACCCACATCTGCAGAAACCACGAAATACTTTAATTGTTTTATTTCCATAGATTCTCCCACTCCATAGCAAAAATCAAGGAGCATCATTACGATGCTCCTTTTACTAATATTTAATATACCTATTTTAATTTAAAAACTCCAATGAATCAATGATTGCTGCAAGATAATCTGATACAGCTATATCAATCATTTCATCACCACTATGGTGCTCTGTAAACTCAAAGACAAGGGCGCCATCCATATAGTCTCTTGCAATAGCTGTCATGTAAAGACCAGAATCGCCTTCTTCACTTGCACAAACTGCCCAATAGCCTTTTACATCCTCTGTACCAGGGAAGATTGACTCTGTATAAGTTGTTTTGTCACCCCAGCCTTCTCCAATGGCCTTAATTGCACCTTCACCATTATTGTCCACTGTGTAAGTAACTGTAATCATGTTTGTTCCAGCGCATTCACCTGTGTAAACGAATGTTGTAACAGGACCACCTTGATTAACCTGGATAAACTCTGGATTGTATCTTACCTGCCAACCGTTTGCATCTGTGTAAGTGAAATCCTCGCCGCGAGCTGCATGAACATAATTAACAGCATTAAATGTATCTACATCTACGTCATTTAAATGCTCGAATACAAGCTCAATGCCATCATCAAAAGAACCTATAACCTTACCATCTTCAGAAGATGTTACCTTAAATTCCTCTTCGATAGGCTCATCGGTTCCAATAGTAAATGTTACGCTGTTGTAACCTACCTGATACTCGAAGTACGTAGCTGTTCCAACTTCACCATCCTCAATGCTTCCTGTTCCATCACCATGGAATACATAGAAGTATGTCTTTTCTGGATTCTCAAGTTCTGCTGCATAATTTGCATAAACACCCTTTGTGAAATATAAAACTGCTGTAGGTGTTTCATCATCTTCAATTGTTGTACTAGCTGTAAGCTTACTCTTAAGCTTGTCTATGCCTGCCTGATTCTGTCCACACCCAACCATAGTCAATGAAAGTGTGAGTGCTAAACATAACATGAAAAGTTTACCAAGTAATGAATTAATCTTTGTCATCTTTTTTCTCCTTAACTCAAATTTTTCCCCGTTTGTTTGTTTCTGAAAATATAATATCACCCAAAGTGTCACACTAATGTCACACGCCAAAATATGTAAATCCAAGCATGGTAATATCATCAAACTGCGGACTATCATTTACGAATTTATCAATGTCCGCCTTGACATTTTCCAGCAACTGCTTGGCGTCAACATCTGTATTTTGATTGAGTGCATTTAACAATCTATCAGCCCCGTATAATTTATCGTCACAATCGGTGGCCTCCGTAACACCGTCTGTATAAACAAATAATCTATCCCCTGGCTTAAGTTCAAATTCACGCTCTCTAAACTTTATACCTTCCATAGTAGCAACAGCTGGTGAGTGCTTATATATATCGTATTCAAACTTACCATCACTTCTTTTTATAGCAGGATGCTCATGCCCAGCATTTGCTGAAATGCCTTTTCCCGTGGATAGTTGAATTATTCCAAGCCACACTGTAACAAAAAGATTTGCATCATTTCCTTCACACAATTGATTATTAACGTCCTTTAATATCTCAGCTGGTGAAATATTACCTCCCATAAGACTTCTATTCTTAATAAGCGTCTTGGTTATAACCATAAAAAGCGCTGCTGGCACTCCCTTACCAGACACATCTGCCATAACCATAGCTAAATGATCATCATCTATAAGAAAGAAATCGTAAAAATCTCCTCCAACCTCTTTTGCCGGTGTCATG
>JAFYYE010000084.1 GCA_017557715.1 Pseudobutyrivibrio sp. | reverse complement strand
TGGTACCAATGGAGAGTTGTCAGGCGTGGCAAAGAATGCCTTCTATATCGAAAATGGTGAGATTAAGGATGCTGTTTCTGAGACAATGATCAGCTTCAATGCATTAAAGATTCTTGATAATATTGTTTCGATTTCAAAAGAAGTTCTTGCCAACGGTGATTGGGTTATCCCATACATCTGTACAGATGGAATTACAATTTCTGGTAAGTAAAAAATATGGAGGTGGTCATTGAACCACCTCCATTTTTATACTTCATCATTATCATCATCGAAATCTACATCGCCGCCCATGTATTCACGACCAACAACACGCTTTGCTTCGCGCTGCTGCTCTACCTGAACTGAAAGCATTTCTTTTACATTAGCTGAATGTCTAACATTTTTAATTTCAAATGTTCCCAGATTCTTATCTGATGAGCTAACAAAGATTGAACCTACTCCAAAGATTCTCTGACCAAGGCTTCTCTTAAGTTGTAAATCCAAAATTCTATAAAGTCTGACCTCATTCTGTGTAAGATTTAAAAACCCTGTCTCTACAAATAATCTGTCCTCACTCATACTATATTTTGTAAAGCTAAGTGGAAGACCAAAATGTCTTTTTCTATCATGCCATAAAATGTCTGCCATATTCTCCCTCCTCAAAAAAATAAATTAACTTCTCTAATTATAATCATTAGGACTCATTAAGACAATTGCTGTTGTTTTCTGGATTTTAAACTATCTAGCACTTCTCTAGCTTTGATATTCTCTTCGGCTGTAACAGGATGGTTTTTCAAATCACCATATTCTACCCTATAGAAAACATCAAACACCTTTTGCAGTTCTTCTCTCTTTTCCTCAGGTACCAGCTTTAAATAGTCTGAGATTAAGCCTCTGTCAGAGATTTTTTCCTCTGACTTTCTACATAGTTGTTCCTTAATCAAACCTACATCAATTCTAACTTTTTGCTCTGGGGATGCAAGCTTATAAACTATCATTTTAATTAAATTCGTAATTACGATAATTAAAAGTATTAGTACTATTATGCTAAGCACCACTATACCTATTATCTTAAATAACTGAATGCTTGTGCTCTGATATGTTTCTTCTGTAGTCTCTTCTACTTCTGGCATATCAGGAATTCCCAGCTGAATTTCATTCTCCGCTTCCGGATCTATTGTTTCATTCCTATGCCAGCTATACGTGCCTGCTGTTGAATATGCACTGGTTGGTTCAAATGGAATCCAGCCTACATTTTGAATATATACTTCAGGCCAAACATGGGCGCAGTTTGCCTCCACCACGTAGTTTTCCTGTACTTCAAATGGAAAGCTGTATCTATAACCAATTACTGGCCTTGCAGGTATTCCTATCGACCTTAGAAGCATCACCATGGCAGAAGTGTAATGTACACAATATCCTGACTCTGTCTCAAAGAGGAATCTGTCTGCTATATCTGCCATTCCCTCTGGCGTGCTCATGTCAGAATCCGGATTGTGTCCTCCCACAGCTTTTGTGTTGTAGGTGTATTGGCGAAGATATATCTCAATCAGCTTAGCCTTAAGATAATCATTGTCCGCCTCTGCAGTTATTTCTGATGCAAGCTCTTCCATTCTGTCGCTAATGCCAGCTGTATCACCATATGTTTGATAAATATCAGTCTGATTTACATAATTATCGTATTCACTGGCATTCATCACATCTGATAAATCCTGATTATATAGAGCAAGGAAGTAGTCGCTAGCCTCCTGGTAAGTCATAGGAGCTCTGTCAATGAGTGCGCCATTTGGATTCTGAAATAACTCCAACAAAAGTGGACTTCCATAATCTATATCCAAATACTTTGTCTTTATCTTATAGCCTTTTCTGTGCCTGCTGTCACTTCTTCCTTTTTCAATGGAACCATCTTGATTGGTCAATACAAATGCTCCTGCCGGGGCAATTTCATCAGCTGTATCAAGATAAACATATTCCACATCCAACTTTGAAATCTGAGAAAACGCCTCCGCATCTTCTTTATCAATGCCATTATCCTTTAGAAACTGAAGCCATTCCACCAGTGCTTTTCCATCAACACCTTTTCCACCTGCAAGATAAAGCACTCGTCTCATCTTCATTTTTTTGCCAGTCTTTGAATCCGTATATACGAAATATGGACGTTCCACCGATTCCAATACAAGCTGAAGCTTATCCGAATTAGAGATTCGGCTTCCTGTAGCATTGAAGGAACCATATCCAACTGTATATTCACTATCTCCTATTACCGAACACAAATAATATGCAGTGGCATCTGCTGCATTTCCAAATACACCTTCTAGTCTCGACCAGTCAATTGGATCCTGATTCATAGGAATAAAAATCAGCAACAATCCCATCAGCATAAAATAATAAAATGGAAATTCGACCTGTTTTCTTCCCCAAATAATCTGCTGCAAGGATGAAAAAGTCAACACCGCCAATGCAATAAAAAGGAACTTATCCAAAATGGTATCACCCCAGAATGCTTTCCAGTAAACACGTAGAAATAATGCAACAGCAACAAGCACAAAACAGCCATACTTAATGACTTTCTCTTTTGCCGGCATGAAATCAAATATCACTCTTACTACTACTGCGATTAGCACTGAAAAAGCAACTGCCTGCCATTTTTCATTTGATTTCAAAAGGAAAAATAGGAGAAGCGCTGGAACAAAAGAAAAAAAAGGAACTGCCCAGCTTTTTATCATGTAATAGAATACATACTCAAGTACTGCAAAAAGAAAAAAGAAAATTATGAACGCAAAAACAAAGCTACTCCTATTCAGGTCGTAGCTATTTCCATCTGCCAACAAAAATATCTCCAAACAAATGGCAACTAATGCAAATGCAAAAAGATGAAGTTTTTTCTCAATCGCAAATAATGCAGTTGCTTTCTCCTTCTTTAGCATCCTCTCTGATGATAATCCAAGTCTCGTTATCATACACATTGTTCCTCCGGTCTGCCGATAGACGCTGAATTTCGTCATACGTCTTTGCGGAACCATAGAAAATACCATCTGCTACTATACTGTAAAAATCCATAAAGCTTTCTCTGGAATCCACTGTGGATTCCTTCACATCGCCTGATGGATAAATCAATCTGACTGGAACACCCTGCTCGCCAAAATGCCATGCTGCAGAAACCACAAATTCCAGAAAAATATCTCGCTTTTTTAAATATTCTATATCTTCTTTATTATCAGGTATCTTTGCTGCTTCCAGCAAAATTGTAACCGTTCGCTTTTCCATCTTATCTGGCAAGCGTACCATTAATTCATTGTGCTTGGCTGACACCTTCCAATTAATAGCATTAAGAGAATCCCCTTTCTGATATGCCCTCATATCACTTCCAGGAGTATCTTCAATAAGCCTGTTACTTTTTAGTCCTGTGTTATTAATCAGGTTTTCTATATCAAGAACCTTTGCTGCCACATCTGTTATCTGAGGACGAACAATTGCCCTAAATGAATATGGCACCTTTAACTTTACTGTGTACATGAAAAATGGATCTGACAAAGATACGTTCTCAACCCCTATATTGTAGGCTCCAGCATATTTGCAGGTAATACCTGAGTGGAGTTCATTTTTCTCATGAATATCAAGTGAAATCTCCTGCCCATCCTGAATCTCATAAAGATTACATCTATCTCCCAAGGTGTATATGCCCATTCTGTGGATTGGGAAAATACCTGCATTTTCAAAAAGCACTCTGAAGCGGTGGTCCTCACCACAGGTAACCTTATATACCTCGATTTCCTGAAAAATATTTAGAAATTTATAATTTAAAATGGTGTAAAAAATAGAAAGCGGAATAATAAGCAGCATTCCATAGAGCCACACATAAGAAACGGGCCCGCCGTAATTGCTGGCAAATGCTATGCTTAGTGCCAGCAAAATCAGATATGTAATTATCCCCCTTTTATGAATTTGAAGCTCCATTTATCCACATGAATTAATATGTCTTGTTAATTAGTTGCCTCGTTGCATCTTACCTGTTGAAGAATATTGTTAATCAAATATTCCTTAGTTGTTCGGCTAAGCTTTGCCTCGCTTGTAAGGATTATTCTGTGACTAAGAGTGAGCTTTGCAGCCTCTGCAATATCCTCTGGAACGCAGTAATCTCTATCTGCAATATAAGCTAAAGCCTGAGCACATCTTATCAGCGAAAGCAATGCTCTAGGCGATGCTCCGCATGCAATTTCAGGATTAGTTCTTGTAGACTCCACAATATTTACTGCATAGTCTCGCAAATTATCCTTTATGCTAACGGCCTTCACCTGCTTTCGCATTTCATTGATATCATCTGCTGATAATACCGATTTAGTTTCTTGATGAAGCTGCCCTTCTAAAAATCTGCTGACCATATCACCAGATGCATCTGCATTTGGATAGCCAACAGAAAGCTTCATCATAAATCTATCCAACTGTGCCTCTGGAAGTGGATATGTTCCTGCCATATCCATAGGATTCTGAGTGCCTATTACCATAAATGGCTGTGGAACAGGAATATCCTCACCATCAATATTTACTTTGTACTCCTCCATTACCTGAAGAAGCGCCGACTGAGTTTTTGGAGATGTACGATTAAGCTCATCAACTAAAACGATGTTGTTTACGACAGGACCTGTCATTACCTGAAAGGTCTGCTCCTTTGAATTATAGATAGACACTCCAGTGATGTCCGATGGCATTGTGTCTGGAGTACATTGAATTCGAGAAAAAGACAAAGCAACTGAATCCGCAAGCGCCTTTGCCAAGGATGTCTTTCCTACGCCCGGAACATCTTCCAAAAGCACATGCCCCTCTGCCAAAAGTGAGATAATCATTTTCTCGATTACCTCCCCTTTTCCAACAATACGTTGCTCCATATTGTCTTTTAATTTTTGTACCTTCTCATTCATTTTTTTATTCTCCCCAATAATCAGTTTGTGTACCTATAGTCTATAGTATAGCTTTTCACAAGCAAGAAAAAAAGCACCAAATTGGCGCTTTTAATCTATCTTTATAATCTTTCGTAGTGATAACCTCTATCGCTAATCTGTGTACGTGGTTTAAGTTCAAAGAATACCACCCCATTCTTTTTAAGGCTGAAATCAGCAGCGACGATCTCGGCAGATGCAGTCTTTATCTCTGTAGTGATTAGCGGATATGCACTACTCTTTATAAGCTTCACTTCTTCCTTGGATGGATAAGCCGGCTCTCCAAGATCATGCCATATCTTCAGTGGATTACAGGTCTCTTCATCTACTGTCTTTGTGATAAGCGTATATTCTGACTCAGCACAAGGAAATTCTAATGTCAGCTCTTTAGTATCAGCGGATGAATTCCAAAGAATACCAACATATTTATCCCCGCGCTTAATTACAACAGAATTATCATCTCTCCATATGCAATTATCCCCAGCACGCTTCAGCTCCTTGAAAAATGCAAAGGTCCAAAAAGTTGGCTTAGGAATACAGCCTGCTGCAACCATACCAAATCCACCGTGGAAGAGAGAAAATGGCACGCCCTCTTCTTCAAAGACATCACCGAATGTCCAGTAAGAATATAAATCCGATACATCCCCAAGATATGCCAGCTGGCCTGCCAGATATGCAGCATTCAAGTTCGTATCATGGATAACACCTCTTGGTGTGTACGAGGTATTAAACTCTGTAATATGTATAGGTGTGCCCCTAAACTCTTCAAAGGAATCAACAAGCTCCTGAGTCTTTCTCAAATTCTCAATTCGCATCTTCGAATCTTCAAGCTTATGATAATCATAATGTCCTACTCGGTTAGGCATTTCCACTGTATAATGGTGTCTTGTAATATAATCTGGCTGAAGCCCATTTTCTATGCAAAACTCCAAGAAGCTTCTAATCCAAACCTCTTCCTTTACGCCACAAACAGCAGGTCCCCCCACCTTAAACTTAGGCTCATAAGCTTTTATAGCAAGAAATGTCTTCTTGAAAAGCTTGAAGTATTCCTGCATATCAGCATGCTCCCAAAATCCTGGTAGGTTTGGCTCATTCCATACTTCTATCGGCCATTCTAAAACATCTTCACCATAGCGGCTTCTCAAATGCTTTAAAAGCGCCACCACCATATCCGTCCACATGCTATAGTTTATCGGAGGTGTGGTGTTACCTTTCCAGTAAAATATTGTCTGGGTTCCTCGTGCCATCTTTTCAGGCATAAATCCCAACTCTAAATATGGCTTGATTCCCAGCTCCAAATACTTATCGACAATTCTATCTATGTAGGTATAGTTATACTCTACTTTAGTCTGTCCATCTTCCAAATACTCATGATAGATAGAAACATCGTCTGAAAACAGACCATGTCCTCTTATGAAATCAAATCCTATCTCCTTCTGAACAAACTCCAACTCCTCCAAATATTCTTGCGTAAGGGCTAATCCCAATCTACCTGTACCTACACAGCTGTCCACATTATTCTTAAAATCCACCCTATTGCTATCATCTAAAACTATAGTCTTCATTACACTTCTCCCAATTTCTGCTATGCTCTATGCTTCTAGTCTTTTTTCTTCAAGATACTCAACAATTGGTTCTATAAGCTTTACGTCAGACAGGTCGTAGGATGAAGACATCTTCTCAAACGCTAACTTTTCTTCCTCTGTGGCATCTTTTTTCTTCTTAAGTGCAGACACAAACATCTTTATTGCAAGCTTTGATGGTGTATTCATTTTTTCATAGTTAAATCCACCCTGACAGTAGAATAATTTCACATATTTCTTTTCCTCTTCTGTAAGAGCTTTTTGTAGAAAAACATCTACATCAGGACTTCCATTAGGGCTACCACCCACGCCGAAAATAGCAAGTTTCTTATCCTTCCAAGTAGCAGCTTTTCCTAAGAACCACTTAGCCTTGACAATACTACCTGCCATAAGCCATCCACCATAACAGATGGCATCATAGTCTGCAAAATAATCATCACTCTTCTTCTGCGCATCCTTCACATCTAGAAGATCCCCGCTCATCCTTTCTGCAAGCCACTCTGCGTATTTTTTTGTAAAACCGGTCTGTGATGTGTAAATAATTAATGTTTTCATACCATTCTTAGATTCCTTTCTATTTGCATTTTTCTTTTTTAATAACCGCTACATCACTATCCCATTGCAATGGTCAATCTGATGCTGGATAGATTCAGCTGTAAGCCCAGTATA
>JAFYYE010000083.1 GCA_017557715.1 Pseudobutyrivibrio sp. | reverse complement strand
TCAAGCCGGATCCATCCGGAAATGAGTCAGGCAACGAAACAACCAACCCTAACTCAACAGCACGTGTTGAGGATGGCTGGTACTACATCAAGAATCCTAACTCACAGAAGTACCTCACAGTTTCCGGCAACAAGGCAGATGGCTGGAACAGCGTTGTTATCAGCACAGGCACAGGTGTTGACGGACAGAAGTGGTATGTTCAGAACAGAGGAAATGGTTACATCTCACTTAAGTCAGGTCTTGGCGATTTCATGCTTGACGTAGCTATGGGTGCAGATGAAGATGGTGCTAATCTTCAGATTTACAATGCTTATGCTCACGATGCACAGCAGTTCATGGTAAAGAACACAAACAAGAGTGGTGTTTACACAATTGCTACAAAGGTATCAAACGAGACAAAGTATGTAGATGTTTATGAGCACAAGACAGCTGATGGCACAAATGTATGCCAGTGGACATACTATGGAAATCCAAATCAGCAGTGGCAGTTTGAGCCGGTTAACGGTGGTTCAAAGGCACAGCCTACACCAACCCCAACACCAGCACCAACAGCAACACCAACACCTACACCTACTCCAGCACCAACAGCAACCCCAACTCCAGCTCCAACACAGCAGGCTGCTTCAGGTTTGACAGCTAAAGCTACTATTAACAGCTGGGGAAGTGGTTACACAGCTACTATTAAGGTTTCGAACGAGACTGGTAAGACTGTAAATGGTTGGACAGTTAAGCTTAAGAAGAGCGAAGTAAAGATTGATTCAAGCTGGAGCGTAAATGTTAAAGAGTCAGGTGATTATTATGTAATCACTCCAATGAGCTGGAATTCATCAATTCAGAATGGTGGAAGCACAGAGTTTGGATTTAATGGCTCAGGAAATGGTGGAAATAGCATTAGTGTTACAGTTGAATAAAAATAATTAGGTATAGTTACTTATTGTATTGTATAATCTGTGGAGGAGCATTATGCTCCTCCATTTTTTATTAATAAAATGGCTTCCCTTTAGGTGGAAGCTGTCACCGACGGTGACTAATGAGGTATATAATATGAATATATTCGATATTATTGGCCCAGTGATGGTTGGGCCGTCTAGCTCACACACAGCGGGCGCAGCCAAAATCGGCAACGTGTGCCATAAGCTTATGGGTGAAAAAATAGAAAAGGCAGAGATTTATCTGCATGGTTCTTTCGCAAAAACTGGCAAGGGCCATGGAACAGATAAGGCGCTTGTAGCAGGTCTCGTGGGTCTTGATGTAGATGATATCAGAATCCCAAACAGCTTTGAAATTGCAAAAGAGAAGGGGTTGGATTTCAATATTTCTGCTACTGATTTAGGAGATGCACATCCTAATTCTGCGAAAATTATTATGCATGGCACTAGTGGCGCGGTGGTAGAGGTTGTTGCAGCATCCTTAGGCGGTGGCCGAATTGAGGTATGCCAGCTTGATGGAGTAGAGGTTAATTTCTCAGGAGAGTGCCCAACCTTAATTGTTCATAATGTGGATCAGCCAGGCTATATTACTGAGGTTACAAGCTTGCTTGGACAGCAGGGAATAAACATTGCCACAATGCAGCTTCACAGAAAGAATCGTGGTGGTGAGGCTGTTATGGTTATTGAATGCGATGACGAAGTTCCAGCTGAGACAAGACATGAGCTTGAGAAGCAGGAAGGTATCCTGAACGTTTCTTATTATTCACCAAGATAGCCATAAAAGATTATCAATACAGAGGTAAAATATGTTTGAATCTATAGAAGAAATTTGCAAAATAGAAGAAGAGTCGGGGGCGCCTTTTTGGAGAATAGTTCAGGAAGACGATTGTAGAGAAAGAGCTGTTTCACATGAAGCGTCTTTTTCTACTATGAAAAAAATGTATCAGGCTATGAAGGAGTCAGCTTTTAATTACGATTCGCAAATACGAAGTAACAGCGGATTAGTTGGAGGCGAAGCAGGGCAGCTTAGAAAGTACTTGGATGAGGGACAGCCACTAGTTGGAGAATTTACAGGGCGCGTTATGGAGCTTGCATTTAGAGTAGCAGAAGGCAATGCCTGCATGAAGCGAATTGTAGCTGCTCCTACAGCAGGTTCTTGCGGTGTTGTTCCAGCGGTATTTATTGCCACTCAGGAAAAGCTTGGTCTATCAGATGACAAAATGACAGAGGCGCTTTTTGTTGCAGCAGGTGTTGGCGCCGTTATAGCAAAGCGTGCATCTCTTGCTGGTGCAGAAGGAGGCTGCCAAGCTGAGATTGGTTCAGCATCTTCAATGGCGGCAGCAGGTCTAGTTTATTTAAAAGGTGGAAATGGAAGGCAGTCAGCTAATGCAGCAGCACTAGCCCTTAAGAATTTACTTGGCCTTGCCTGCGATCCAGTTGCAGGTCTTGTAGAGGTTCCGTGTGTTAAGAGAAATGTGTGCGGTGCCATGAATGCAGTCACATCAGCTGAGCTTACCATGGCAGGAATCGAAAGCAGAATTCCAGCAGATGAAGTTTTTGATGCTATGAGTGCTATCGGAAAGAGCATGAATCCCGATATCAAAGAGACTGGAAATGGTGGCGTAGCAGCTACACCCACAGGTATTAAAATTAGAGAGTCGATTTAAGATTATATAGCAAAAGAGGCGACCGATTTGGTCGCCTCTTTTGTGTCCAAAATGAATTGGATATAAAGGTAGGTTTATTATGCAATATTCTTGAGGATTGAATCAATTTCAAAAATAGAAATTAAATCCTCATTCTTCTTACCAATGCCACGGATGAGTGAATCTTCACTCTTAAGTAAATCTGCTGGTGTCTCGATTGTGTCTGTTGGAATAGATAAAACTTCCTTAACACCATCAACAACAACACCAATCATCTCATCATCATTAATATTTAAGATCACGATACGAGAATCTTTTGTTAATGTGTCATCCTCAAGGTTCATTCTACGACGAAGACTCATGATAGGAACAATCTCGCCACGAAGATTAATGATACCCTTGAAGCACTCAGGTGCCTTTGGAACCATAGTAATCTTTGGCATCTGAATAATATTGTTAACGTGAGTGATATCGATGCCGTAATACTCCTTGTTGATATTGCAGATAACATACTGCTTTTCTTCAGCAGCAGAATTCATTTCTCTAATAGCTAAATCTGACATGTGAACCTCCTATGCTATAAGTGCTGGAACATCAATAATCATTGCAAGATCATCTGAAAGAATAGATGCACCAGAAAAGAACCTATTATTTGAAAGAACGCCAAGTGGTTTGCTCTCGATATCTTCCTGACCGAAAAGTGTATCAACTACAAGACCGATGTGAGAATCATTGTGCTTGCAGATAACTGCTGTAATGTTCTCATTATCTTTCTTATCAGATTCGATACCGAAGAACTTATCTAAATATAAAAGAGGAATAACATGTCCTCTAAGATAAATAACATCTGATGAATCAACAAGGCTGATATCAGAAGGATTGATATTTTCAATAGTAATAATTGAAGGAACTGGAATAGCAATCTTTTCCTGTCCAACACCTGTAATCAAGGCCTGATTATTATCAATTTCACTGTTTGTAGTTATAAGTTGACATAAATCCATTTTTTTACCTCATTCTCTATCTATAAACATAAAACTATTTTTGCAACTTAATATTTATAACGTATTTTTCTGACAATGTATATGGAAAAAATGTATAAAATGTTACAAATAGATATTAATAATACATACAAATAGCTAAATATAACGGTAAAATATGGATGATTTTATTTCGAGAATAGAACATTTGTGCTGCAATGATGTTGCTATTAACGAGATTAATAAGATAAGAAGAAACAGGAAGGTATCACATAATTATCTGGATGAATCCCTGTAAATAATATCAGTTTCGATATATGTTTTCTTAAAAGGAATATGTGGATTGGCAATGCGTGATAGCAGTAGCTCTGCAGCAGTATAGCCCATAGAACTGCTGTGGATTTTTACAGTAGTAAGGCTAGGTTCTGTGAGAGTAGATTCTGGTGCGTCATCAAATCCGCATATACGAATTTCTTCAGGTACCTTTTTACCAAGTAATCGTAGTGCCTTTAGCACTGACATAGCAAGGAAATCGTTGGCACAGAAAAATAAATCTGGCATAGATGGCAGGGAGGCTATCTGTTCGCTTAACCAGTTGGCATCAGAATATGGTGCGCTGTCTTCGTCAAGAATGCAATAATCGGTATCTAATGTAAGCCCTCTGTCTGCAAGGACAGAAACATAGGCCTGCCATCTTTCATAGAAGGATTGGCAGTGGAAACGATCACCTACAAAGGATATTTTTTTGTTGCCTGCTCCCACCAAGGAATCCAACATATGGTATACACTTGAAAGATTTTCCATGAGCAAAACATCCGCATTTATAGTGCTCTTTTGAGTGATAGGTGTATCCACGAAGAGAAGCGGAATACCCTGCTTGCACAGAAATTCGCAATATGGGATAGAAAATAATTCCATACAGATTATGCCTGCGATGTTTTCTAAATTTATATTTGCTGGGAAGCATAGATTACTTATTTCGTAATCACGAATTATGTTTATAGAAAGCTTGTAGCCTAATGCATCAATTTTGTGATGGAAGGCTTCTAGCATTTTTGTTCCAGAATGGGAATTACCTGGAAATGCCTGTGTGAATAAAGCAATTTCAGATTTGGCACCAGGTGTAAGGCTTGGTGATTCTGAAAGTGGTGCAATTGAATCGGCTGATACAAACTGCTTGTAGCCCATAGCAAGTGCGGCCTGGCAGATTTTATTTCTGGTGTTGGCAGATACATTGCCTGTGTTATTTAAAGCTCTTGAAACAGTATTTCTTGATAGTCCAAGTGAATCTGCAATTTCCTGAAGGGTAACACGGTTACTCATTATATTCTCCTAAGTATTTTTAGTTATATTTATAGTACAGGAATATCAAAAATGTGTCAAATGCACCATTCTGAAAAATACTAGTGTGCATTTTATACAAAATCAAACCTTGAAAAATCAATGGTTTCTACAAAATTGTGATACATTTGCACAAACTAATTGATGCATATGCACCATAATGATAGTATAAATGTAACATTCGAAGGTGCAGTAGCACCAGAAGGAGGGTATATGAGGAGAATAATCGTTATACTTTTGCTTGGCACCCTTAGCCTAAGCTGTATTGGCTGTTCTGCAGTGACATCAGAAGCAAAACAGGAAGCGGAGGAACAGTATTTGGGAGAGAGCATAGATAACCATGTAGTTTTCCCTGCATCAGTCGAGGGATTCGTAGGTGATACAATGCCATTTTATGATGATGGTACCTACAATATTTTTTACCTGGCAGATCAAAGAAATGGTAAGCAGGGATATCATCCTTGGGCAATGATGCAGACAAAGGATTTTGTTAATTATGATGACAAGG
>JAFYYE010000082.1 GCA_017557715.1 Pseudobutyrivibrio sp. | reverse complement strand
TTCAAAAACTATATCTTTTCCGCATTGTTTACAGACTCTCATTGTATTCTCATTTTTCGCTCCACAATAAGGACAAAATAAAAATCCTTTATTTAATTCTTCAGCAAGTGGAAAGCCACAATGAATACATACGCTTGCTTTATCTGAAACACTTTGACCACACTCAGGACAAGTTATAAGAGCCATATACGCATCCCCCATAAACTCTTAATCGTATCATTCTCATAATACCCTAAAAATATTAACAATCTGTTAATTTCCATTTATCAATCGCATCTGCTCTCTAATCTCCGCTCTTCGTTCCTCGGATATCCTTCTTGGCTTACGATAATTAACGTACTGTTTAGGCATGGAATATGTCTTGTCGATACTAGTTACCTTGATGCACTTATAGACATTGGGATACTCGATAACTAACGCATCAAGTTTTCTCATGGTGGCTTTATCTGATGTGTAAACAGTAGCTTCTTGCTCTCCTGCGTTGAAATTGATGATAGTTTCTTGTTCAATCCGTTTTAAACTACTCATGGTAAATAAAACTCCTTTCAAACCCTTGATTTTACACGGAAGTGTCGAAATGACACTTCAAGAAATGTCCTTTCGACACTTTAGTAAAACTAATAAAAGACAAGACAAGAAGAGAACAGAACAGATAAAAGATAAAAGATAATAGGGTATATCTTTATTCTCTTTTTCTTTGCTTCTTTCTAGGGGAAGAAGTAAGAAGGAGAACAACTCTCGATAATTACTGAGCTATTGCAAATTAAAAAAGCACTAATGAAATCTTCTTCACTAGTGCCTTTTCACTTCCCATCTTGTCGATAGTTACTGTATGAACTTTTCTTAAAATAGCTAGAAATCTGGTTTCTCTGAATTAGCAAGAACAACACTCACTCTAGAGTAATGCTCCTTGTCATATTCCTCAGCTGGCACTTCATATGGATTTGGATTCTGAGCTTTCAGCTCCATCACCCTAGCTTTTCTTCTTGCGCCATATTTCTTATCGTATCTCTTTTGCCACCCGCTTGCTTTTCGCCTTAAATACGCTTGATGGCGCTTATCTTTAATAGCCTCCATACGCTCACGTTCTGCAAGTTCTTCTGGTGTAGGTTCTACTGTTGGCATACGGTAGTTACCGATGAAATTGAAATAGATATCAATAGTCTGTGTTGTCTGTGCTGAGCCTTTTCTATCTCTTTCATGAACCTCTATCCTATCGATAAACTCACTCACCATGTATGGGGTGATTTCATCAAAGTTGTTGTATTTCGACATGAGGTTTACAAAGTGTTTACCATTTTGCTTGTTAGCTTCAATCTCAGCTAAATCATCCTCAAGTGAATCACACTCAGACTTCAAGCTATTTTGCTCTTTTGAATATGTCGATATCAATGTTTCATATCTGCTCTCTGGCATCTTGCCCAGGGCGTTGTCTTCATAAATCTTGCAAATCAGCTTTTCTAGTTCTGAAATTCTTTTCTTACAAGCATTTAATCTATCGAGCTTTTTCTTAGTTTCTGCGTTTCTGTTATCAGCTTCGACTTGTGTTATCTGTTCTACAAAAAGCTCAGGATCATCTTCAATCGTAGATTTAAGATACCTGAGCGTATCTCTTAGAATCTCAATTACTGCATCTGCATTGACTCTATGACCAGAACTACAATAAGTGCCAACGGGTTGTTTACCGTACTTAGCGCATATATATTGAGCAACACGTTTTCCGTTGCTTGTTCTATGACAATACATCAAGCTACCACAATCAAAACAACGCATCTTTCCGTCAAGGGGATGAGGCTCACCCCATCCATTTGGATAACGCTTAATTCCCTTCCTGCATTTCTGAGCATTGTAAAATGTTTCCTCATCAATGATAGGTTCTTGTGTGTTCTCAAATATCTGCCAATACTTCTGGGGAACGTAATGGCTTTTCTTGTCCTTAAAATGCTTTCTAGTCTTGAAGTTTACCGTATGTCCTAGGTACTCCTTCTTGGTTAAAATGTTTGCTACAGTAGAACTATTCCATCTGTATGGATTTACCACTTCTCTATTTTGCCACAATCCCATTCCTGTTCTTTTCTGATGCTCTGCAGGAATTTCTATGTGGTCTGCTTCTAGGATTTTGCATATCTGAAATGGGCCTTTTCCTTCAAGTGTTAGTTTAAAGATTCGTCTAATAACTTCGGCAGCTTCTTCATCTACAATCCAATGATTTTTATCTAATGGGTCTTTAACATATCCATAAGGTGGCGCACTAGCAACATGCTTTCCTGCATCACCTTTGGCTTTGAAAGTTGACCTTATCTTTTTGCTTGTATCTTTTGCATACCACTCGTTCATGATGTTTCTGAATGGAAGAAAATCATCATCCCCATAAAGGGTATCTGTTCCGTCATTTACCGCTATCAATCTGACATTCTTTTGTCTAAGCATTTCGACTATCTGACCAACTTTCAAATAATCTCTTCCTAGTCGGCTCATGTCTTTTACAAGAACTATTCCAATCTTCCCTTCTTCGACTTCTTTTATCATTTCAAGGAAGGCAGGTCTATCAAATCGTGTTCCAGAAATACCATCATCAGAAAAATGACGTGGTTCTGGAAGCTGATGCGATACGGCATATTCCATCAACAATTGCTTTTGATTTGAAATAGAATTGGATTCGCCTTGAAGCTCATCATCATGGCTGAGTCTTTCATACAGAGCTGTGTATCGTTGCTTAATCTTCATTAGTCTTTTCTCCTTTCACTTATGTAAGTTGAATTAAAAAGCTAAATAGATTTTGCAACTCCCGCCGCCAGTTTGTATTTACGATATTGCCTTACTGCAAAGTGATTTGGACTCTTCTTTTCCAGATCATGAAACATCATATCTACTGGATTTTCATAATCCTCATCATCCTCGCGAACCGCTGAAGCATTCAGAAATTCTAGTAGCGTATTAAAGTTCTGCTCTTCCTCAGGCGCCTCATAATGGATATATCCAAACAGCGCACAATAAAGAAGAGTCTCGGCCTTCGTCCAAAATTCGTCCCCGGCTTTGCTATCACCCTTCGTATTTGCGATAAGGGTATTCACTAGTTTTAGGATGTCCTTTTCCGAGTGAATATAGGCAAATGGATTGTAGTGCATACTCTTTTTGAAGTTGATGGTATTAAAGATTTTCAATCTGTATCCATGCTTCAAAAGAGTCTTACCAGCTTTGATCACCACGTCACCCTTTGGATCTGTGACAACATAACTTGAATGCATCTGCAACAGATTCGGAAGCAAAAAGAACCTGGTCTTACCTGATCCAGAACCACCGGTTACAAGTACATTCTTATTTCTTGCATACTTTGGTTTCTTCGGGCGGCTGCTCATCATCAGTCGCTCGGTTTGAGTAAGGATGATATTATCCTTAAAATTGGGAGCCATATAAGGCTCAATGTCCTGCGCAGTACCCCATCGTGCTGTTCCATATTCTGCACCATGGCGGTATTTCTTAGCATTTTTACCTCTTACATAAACAACAACCTTCATTCCAATACCAAAAGCAATACCGACCATCAAATCAAAGGGATGCAGGCTTGGCAGGGAATTCTGAAGTGCAATTGGAAATGCCTGCGCTAGAGCTCCTACTTCATTTACCGCATCAATCGTCTGCGATATTCTCCAAGCCTCTCCCAGATTTGTTGCAAATAATCCCATGAGCACATACGGGATATTTAACAGGATCAGTCGTTTCTGCTTTTTGGTCATCGCGTCATCTCCTGTGTTCTGTTCTTTGCCTTGTTTGGTTGTTTCTTTGCAATCTCAATAAACTTACGAAGCTTCGCAAGCACGCTTGGTCGTTCCTGCTTCTTTACCATCTTCTTGCTGTATTCGTTCACCACTGCTTCCATTGCATCGGTATCTCTGGCTTTGAAAAAAGCTGTAAACACCGGTGGCTTCTCAGAAGTATCCTTCATTACAGCGAAGTCTACACCGTACTTCTTTGCAATGCGCTCAAAAGTACGAAGGCCTTCATCGCCAACTACCATGCTGGTTACTCCCTGATTCTGCTTTACTAGCTCATCGATAGATTGCTTGCCCTGGATATGTTCATCAATAGATGCCAGCTGCTTTTTCTGCCGATGTCTCAAGTAAGCTTTCACTCCAGCAATGATTGTTCTAGCAGAAAGCTTAGTAGTAGTAATTGCAAGTCGGACAGCTTTCTCTTCAATCTCTTCCTGCATAGAATCACCTCCTAACGTTCCATATCTCTATTACGTTTCTTCTGCCACTGATCAAGTAGCTTGATAATGGTATCTTCCATCTGCTTTGGTGTATAAGACTTTGGGAAGTACTTCTTTAAAGTGTCATGCTTCAAAGTGACTCGATCCAAGTCCTGTTTCTTTTCTTCAGAAAGAATGATGTTCATTCCTTCCTGGGTAATCTCGCCATTCAATGCCAGCTTTTTAATTCGCTGTGCCTGAGATAAAGAAGGAATCGCCTGGGCATAATCAATAGCTGAAAGAAGGTCTTTCTGCTGTTCTGGATTTAAGAAGGAAAGCTCGTAGGCTGGATTAAAGCCCATCAGCTTATCATCAACTAATTGAAGAAGCTCTGAATCTAGGTTGGTGAGGCGGATATAACGAGCTATCTGATTACGACTAACCCCTACTTCATCAGCCATAACCGCATCGCTTCTTAACTTTGTCCCAATTTGGGACGAAGTTAAATCTCTTCGCTCCCCCTGATGCTTCATCGCATCCAACTTCATCTTAAACGCCCATGCTCTCTCACTTGGCAGTATCTCTTCCCTTTGCAGATTCGAATCAACCATCAAAATAGTAGCTGCATCATCATCCAAATCTCTAACAATACAAGGAAGTGTCTGAAGACCTGCTATTTCTGAGGCATGATGTCTTCGATGTCCTGACAGGATTTCATAGCCTCCATCGCGGTCTGGTCGAACAATAGCTGGTTGCAATACACCAAACTCTTGAATGGACTCCACTGTTTTTTCCATATCAACATCATCACGAACCTTAAAGGGATGGTTCCGAAAGGGATGCAATTCATCCAGTGGAATATCCACCACCGTGTCACCATTCACGGCATCCGCATTACCAGCCGATGCATCATTTCCAAAAATATCATCGTAACTGCTCAGCTGAATGTTTGAGCGCTCTTTCTTCATTCTTCAGCACCTCCTTTGTTAAATTCTTATAGGCTTCTGCCACCTTCCCTTTTGGATCATGAGCAAAGATACTTTTTCCTTCTGCACTAATTTCTGCAGCCCTGACGGAATGTGGAATCTCTGTCTTATAGACCTTCAGCTTGCTACCATAGGTATCGCGAATCAGGTTGCTGATATCCTTCGCATAATTTGTTCTGCCATCCACCATGGTTAGCAGGATGCCATCAATCTTAAGCTTTGGATTTATCTGCCGCCTCACCTTATTCACTGTCTGAAGAAGCTGCTCCAAACCTTTGGCGGAAAGGTACTGCGCCTGGACCGGAATCACCAATTTGTCCGCCGCAGCTAACGCATTTACAGTAAGCATCCCAAGAGATGGCATGCAGTCAATCAGCACATAATCGTAATTGCCTTTTACGGAATCAATGTATTCCTTTAGCACTTGTTCGCGGCTCATGACATTTACCAAGGATACCTCCATTCCTGATAAAGAAATGTTAGCTGGCATCAAATCTACACCTTCCGGATGATGAAGAATCCCTTCTCCCGGAGCGATTGGTTCTTCCCGAAGAACCTTCGCCATAATGTCCGCCACGGTAACAGGAAGCTCATCTGCTTTTGGATGTCCAAGGCTGATGGTAAGTGAACCCTGCGGATCCATATCCACAAGCAAAACCTTCTTTCCTTCAAAAACTAGCCCAACACCTATGTTTTCTGTGCTTTGCGTCTTCCCGGTACCTCCTTTTTGATTAACAAGTGCAATCACCTGTGACTTACTCATTTTCTCCTCCTAAATCAATCCATTTGCTCTGTCATGGTTAAAAAGCGTATCGTAATGGGCATCTATCGTCAGCGGCGCATTATAAAGCGTCGTAATCAGATACTGCCTGGTATTACGAACAAGAGTCGTGTTCTTCTGAAGCCCCTCTAACACGTACTCAATATGCATGGAATTAATCTTCATAAACTGTGCCTTCACTATCGGTGCCGGTTTGTCCTCTTTTCCAACACAGATGTGATCCTTGGTCGAACAAAGAACATCCACCATCAACTCTGCTAATTGATCTAGTAGCTCTCGTTGATATGGATATCTCTCTTTTAAAATCTCCAGGCTGATGTTCTCAGCCACATAATCCTGATATTTTTTACGAATCTGTAATGCATCATTTCCATTCCCTTCCATTCCATTTTCCTGGGGCGACTCACGATAGAGGCGTATCCTGTCAGAATGGAATGGAATAGAATCAGTATCACTAAAGTCAGTATTGTTATTATCAGTATTATTTGTTCGTCCTTTTGACACTTCTTGACCTGTCAATTCCACATTTCCTGAAGTGTCATTTTGACATTTCTGGAAATGTTCTTTTAACACTTCAGATGAAAAGTTCTTTACATAGATGAGATTTGGCTTGGTTAAGCCCTGACGTTTCTTTTCGATAAGCCCGATATCTTCAAGCTCTGCGAGGATATTTACAGCCTTCTTGTTGGCACATCCTAGGTCATCCTGCACTTCATCGATGGTGTAGATGATATACACTCTGCCATCATCATCCTGCCAACCGTTTTTTGCGGATAAGCTCATACGATCCAGGAGAAGACCATAGAGAATCTTGGCGTCCGACGACAGACGCTTTAGACGTTCTTCCTTGAACAGAAGCTTTGGAATTCGTACAAATGAAAAAAGGTCGCTTTCGCGGCCATAGAAATAATCAAACGTCATTTTTTCTTCTCCTTTAACAATCTCATCTCTTCTAGGATTTTACGGGTGCACCAGCCGATGCATGGCTGATGCTTCCCGTAAGGACATCCTCTACAGGCATAGGGCTTCTTGCCTGTCTTTTTATTCATTACAACGCCTCGCCACCACGGTCATGAGGACGAGTGACACTTTCATGAATTGGAGCTTCACGCTTCTTATCAGCAAGCTTATCAAGAGCTGATTCACGCTGCTTTGCGGCGGTACGCTCCTCGAACTTCTCAGCCAGTTCAAAGACCTTATCCTTGGAATCGTAGTGATAAACACTATCTGTGAGGATATCTTCCGGCTGAACCTCGGTAGCATTTACTGTGCGAACCATATCTTCCAAATCAGCACGATTCATGCTTCCATCGTCTCTTACTAAGAGAATTTCATGGATGGATGAAGGCAATACATAGAAATCACCGCCAACTCTCTGGGCCGCCTGTTCCATGAAATCCTGGTAGGCAAGCACGCTTGCGCCCTGCACCTTATCTGGAACTGTGGCTACAAAAAGTGGCTCATTCTCTGGTGGTGCAATCGGCATGCCCATCATCATAAAGGCCTCATCGCCCATCATCTCTTGCAATGTCTCAGACATAGTCTTAATCACTGCCGGACGAAGTTCCGGAGCAATTGTCATTGCATCTTCATGAAGCTGATCAGCTGTGATGCCATAGGTATCAAGAAGCTGATTTGTCACCAGAATGCTGGCTCTACCCTCATCTGAAGCATCCAAAACAAAGCGATATACCACCGCCATGTCTTCGATATTCTTGTGTGGAACCTTCTCAAGCATATCAGCATTTCTCTCTGCTGATACCACTTCCATGGAAAGCGTCTGTTTCATCTGGTCATAATCATTGACCTTATCGATATCAAAGCTCTTTGACTCTGTGATTCCCTTCGCAGCCTGATCAGAAGCTCGCTCCACGATATCGATATAATCTCTTCCATCCTCATACGCTTCAAAAGCACTACTGAGATTGATATTTACACCAATCACACTTCCCGGTGCTTTCACTGTCAAAGCATCATACCCATCGTTCAACTTATCAATGTGCCGAACATCGGTCTCTGCTTCGATTCCCCTGTTTGCAAGATTCTTTAGTACATCCTGCTCCATGTCCTGTTTGAATTTCTCGTAGTCCATTGTCTACCTCCTTTGAATAGTGAATAGTTACTGCTCAAAATGAGCACAAAAATAGCAGCTACCTCGATTGAGATAACTGCTATGTAACATTCAATATTCAATTAGGTCGACAAACTTGAATTATGCGACTGTCGCCTCTTCACGAAAGATTACCGAGACATGAGTAATCTTGTTTTCGGGATCTGGGTATTCCTTCTCGAAATGCATACCTATAGATTCTGCAGTCTTATAAGAACCGACATTTGTATATTTGCAATATGAATAGAGTGCAGGGTAATCCGTATTTGCAAACGCCCAGTCTCGTACAGCAGTTGCTGCTTCCTTAGCATAACCTTTTCGCTGATGATCTGCGCGGATATGATAACCAATCTCAGGGAGCATCTTCCCCTCAATATTCTGAAGTGTCAATCCACAGTCACCAATCATCTCTCTAGTATCTTTCAAACATACAGCCCAGAGCCCAAAACCATTCTCATGATATCGGTTCATATTTCTTTCAATCCAATCATTGACTCTTTTCTCGTCAAAGGTATATGGATAATGCTGCATGATGTCTCTATCGGCGAGGACTTTATATAGTGCCTCGAAATCATCAGTATTCATTTCCCTAAGAAACAATCTCTCTGTTTCCAAAATAATTTTTTGTTCCATATTATGTCCCTCCTATTATAGCTAAATTATTTTGTGTTTAATTATTTCCTTTGCCTTCTCAATCAATGCAATAGATTCTTCAAAAGCCACGTGCAATAAATCTACACAGGACAAATCATCTGCATTTACTCTCTGTAATTGTAAAATTAACGTTTGGCATTTTCATTCCCTCTATAGATGTCGATTTGTTAATATAAATTACCTTATAAGCTTATCACATCTCATATTTAAAAAAAGAAAATGTTTTTAAAAAATTAAGGTTATAAGCTTATAGGTTAAATTAATCCAGCAATTCTTTGCTTAATAACCCAGAAAACATCTTCTTTATCCTTAGTAGAAAGCTGGTCATATAACCTACATAAGGAAATGTATCGATTACAAAGGATTTGTTCTTCACTTTCCTCTGCGTAGGATTCTAATAATAATTCTCGCACATCAACCTTATAGAGTTTTGCAAACTCAATAATTTCGTCAGAAGTAACTTCTCGTTCACCAGACTCAAGCGTTCTAAGTTTTCTTTCACTAATATGCATACGTTTTGCCGCTTCACTTTGAGAGATATTCGCTGCATCCCTTAATTCTCTAAGCTTTCTGGCTGTAAAATCACTCATTTTCAAACCCTCCTCAACCGGCACGATTGTGCCGCTTTTAAATTTTGAATAAAAAATGCGTCCTTGAAATTACCTTATAATAATTCCCAGAACGCATCAAATATGTGCCATATAAATTTTTTTGCCTATAAGCTTATTCCCAAAACTTTTTTCATTTTTAGGTAAAAATATAGGGAGTCAAAATGACTCCCTATACTAGAAACAGCTTAAATTCAAGCTTTTCCGGGAACCGAAATCTGCGGTGCTCTCCATAGTAGAGCTTTGCAGCTTTCTGTATGTAAGATTTTGGAATCTCAAATGTTCCCAGAAATAGCGCATTTTCAATTAGTGTTTCTCGGCGATAGCTGCCTGTGCTGCAGCAAGTCTAGCGATTGGTACTCTGAATGGAGAGCATGATACATAGTCAAGACCAATCTTGTGGCAGAACTCTACTGAAGATGGGTCACCACCGTGCTCACCGCAGATACCTACGTGAAGGTTTGGATTTACTGGCTTACCAAGCTTAATAGCTGTCTCCATAAGCTTACCAACACCTGTCTGATCAAGCTTAGCAAATGGATCGTTCTCGAAGATCTTTGTATCATAGTAAGCATTTAAGAACTTACCAGCATCATCACGAGAGAAACCAACTGTCATCTGTGTAAG
>JAFYYE010000081.1 GCA_017557715.1 Pseudobutyrivibrio sp. | reverse complement strand
TAAAGGTTAATCCAAACAAAAAAATGACGCTGGCTATCTATGGCCTTACCGCGTTTTACCGAATGCAAATGCTTCTTGTTCCAAGCAAAACTTTGGAAAAGAAGTGGGGGGAGAGAAATATGGAATCTCCCCAGGAGGATTCTAGGGAGAATTATCATTACGCATATATTGTTTCCAATGAGGTAAATCGAATTGCGGATAAGACGCCATGGGAGAGTAAATGCTTGGTGCGAGCACTTACAGCTCGATTCTTGCTACATCGTAAGCATATTCTTACAACAATGTACTTGGGTGTAGGCAAGGATGAAAATGGAGCTATGATTGCTCACGCGTGGTTGCGATGCGGAGATAAATACGTGACAGGGGGAGATGGAAGTACATACGCCACTGTTGCACGTTTTTGCATGTAGGCTGGTGTATATTAGCTGGTCTATGACCAGCTTTTTTAGTTTTAGAGGGATGGAATAGATGTTATGAATTACAAATACTATTTATACGGACTGAATGTGGAGTCCGAAATTGAAATTGAAGAAGCTTACGCTAAAGATTTTGATGGCGAGCCAGATGTGAGAATAATCTATGGTGAGATGCCAGAAGGCGTAAGGGAGATGTACAAGGAGAAAACTGAAAGCGATTATTTCTGCGCAAGTGCCGCCACAGGAATGGTTTTCAGAGTGCCGGATGTAGCTGATTATTGGGTACAGGAGAGTTTGATTACAGTGCATCCATTTGAAAACACTCCACTTATGAGAATAAAAACATTTTTGTTGGGAAGCAGCTTTGGTCTTGCAATGCAGCTGAGAAAACAAGTGGTGCTTCATGGTGGTGGTATTTCTAAATATGGAAAAGGAATTATTGTAACGGGAGAAAGTGGCGCAGGAAAATCTACTGTATCTGATAGTTTGCTTAACGCAGGATATGAGTTTATTGCAGATGATGTTTGTGCGCTTTCAGATAATGGGGATAAGATGCATATCAATATGGCTTATCCACAGCAGAAGCTTTGCAGAGATGCTGCTGTCAACAGAGGCTATGATTTAGATGAGCTTATATACATAAATGAGAGCAGAGATAAATTTGCCCTCCGTTTAAAGGATGGTTTCCTTCCAGAAGGTATGGATTTTGATTATCTTTTCGAGCTTGTATTATCTGACGGGGATGAGCTTAAGTGCCGCCAAGTGACAGGTCAGGAAAAGCTTATGCTTCTCATGAAAAATATCTATCGCGGGGATGATGGCTTCAGAAGATGGGGTGTTCCAACTGATTATATGAAAAAGTGCCTGAAGGTGGCATCTACTATAAAGGTATATCAGATTGCCAGACCGGCAAATCTAAATACTCTTCCTGAAATTATTTCTTACGTTGAAGAATGTGTTAAGGAGGAAGCAGTGTAGTATGTCAGCAATATTTGGCGCAATAGATTTTTCTGGAAAAGAAGTTAGCCGCGCATTAGGCGAGAACTTTTTGGCTAATTACCAGAAGTACAAGATAGATAGAATGGAACAGATTTCTGAGGGAAATCTGTTTATGGGATGCGGAATTCAGTATTTTAACCACGAGGCTGAAAGAGAGCAGTTGCCATATTATGATGCTGAAAGAAATATCTTCTTTACAGCGGATTGCGTAATTGATAACAGAGAAGAACTTATTGAAACTCTTGGTCTAGAGAATAATGTTCCAGATGGAAGAATTATTCTTGAAGCCTATTACAAATGGGGCAAGGGCTGTCTACAGAAGCTGAGAGGGCCATTCTCTTTTGTAGTGTATGAAAGAGAAACTGGCAAAGTGTTTATGGCAGTAGATCATTTTGCCCAAAGATGCCTCATGTATCATTTGAGAGATGGTGTATTGTATTTCTCCACATTGCTGTTTCCAATGATTGATTCCTTGGGGTTAAAGTTCTTTGAAAACGAAAGATGGTTACTTGATAGCATTTCTGTTCGAGGCGCCATAATGGTGAGCGAACCTAAGGAAACATCGGTTCAGGATGTTTACAAGGTTGTAGCGGGAAATTATATAGAATTTTACCTGAAAGAGGACAATAAGATATACAAAAATGAGGTTAGATATTTTAATCCTGAAAGGGATGTGAAAACTGATTATACAATCACTCAGGAACAGAGTGAGAAAATGATTCGCAGTGTCATGTCCAAGAATATATCTCAAATCATCAGAGAGGATGTAGAGATTGCCAGTCAGCTTAGCTCTGGTCTCGATTCATCTACAGTTGCATGTACTGCAGCAGGTCAGTTGGCTGCCAGAGGCAGAACTCTATATACTTATACATCAGTCCCAGACAAGGATGCTAATCTGAAAAACAAAGGATATTTTGTTACAGATGAGCGCGAGGGCGTTGAAAAGATTTGCAGAGAATATCCTAATATTGAGCCTACCTTTGTGGATACAAAGGGAAGGAATATTCTAAAGGAAATTGATGATATTTTAGATTGTTGGGAGATGCCATGTAAATCCCAACAGAATGCTATTTGGGTAGATGAGATAAGTAAGCTTGCAAGTAAGCGTGGCTGTAGAATTCTACTTTGTGGGGCTACAGGAAATACAACCTTATCAGCTGGAGATAACGCGTGTGCATTTGCGTATTATGCAAAGAGACTTAGATTTATTAAGGCTTT
>JAFYYE010000080.1 GCA_017557715.1 Pseudobutyrivibrio sp. | reverse complement strand
CGAGTAATTTACAGCAATAGGGTATTCTATATTAATATATTTATTTGCTGGCTCATCGGCAGGGAAGGAATACTCAATTAGTGGGTAAAATCCTGAATCAGCACCGCCTCCATTTTCTCGTACATCTATAATGAGATTATTACATGTATCAAGCTCTTTTTCACAATCAGCATATAATTTCCCAATATTTTCCAAGTCAGAAAAGTCTTTTAATCTCATATACAAAGTATCATTCCCATAATTTTTGTAATAATATTTTGGGGTTTCTTCTGATTTAGTACCAAGCTTTATAGCAATATCTTCAGTCTCATTATTACTATGTTTTACTGTCAGGGTTTTATAAAATTTTAAAATAGCTGGCCAATGCAATCCCTCACGTTCTTTTGATTCCCCCATTAGCATGTTTTTTTCTTTTTCAGCCACCTCGGTAATGGACATTGAATCTATAAAGATAATCTTGTCCCCAGGTACAAGGCCTGTGCCTTTATTTGCTTTTGTTACATAGAGACAATCCTCATATCTCATTACGGTAAAACCTAGGTTGCCTACAGTTGAATCATAAAAACTTAAATGTGCATACACTTTAAAAGTTGACAAATAATCCTGGACTATATGGAGAAATTTCATTTTGTCCATATCATCAGAAATGTTCTGCGCATACTTTTTATAATCTCCAGCGCCATAGTCAGGATACGTTGCAGAATCCTTTTCCATAATGCTTACGATTTCCTTGAATATTTCTTTATAAGTCATATATCATCTTCTCCCAATTGAACAAATTTGCTGATTTCAGGTTACTTGATTAGGAGATTATAACACAATATTATTCATCATGAGTAATTATGATTGGATTTTGCTGAAATTTACTGTAAAATGTTGGCATTACTATTGCTAGATGGAGGCATATAGATTAAGTTTGAGGAGATAAATTTAAATGCTTTATCATGCATCTAATATTCATAATTTACAATATCTAAAACCTAATAAGTCTACACACGGGGGGAGTTACGTATATGTAATAAAAAATAAGGTGACTGCGGTTTGTTTTGGAGCACCTAAGGATGATTTTGATATATTGATGGATGAAGAAGATGGTGTTCCTGTTTTGTTTGAGTGTTATCCAGATGCATTCAAGAAAGTTTATAAAGGAAAATCCTGTTCACTTTACACGGTCGAAGAAGAACAATTTGTTTCAGGAAGAACGGGCTGGGATTCAGAATTAGTAAGTGAAAATACTATTCAAGTATTGAACGAGGATATGATTCTAGATATTTATGATTATATTATAGAAGCTGCTAATAGAAATGAATGTATATTAAATCTGTATTCTGATTCAGAATCCTACCAGCATATGCTTAAGGAGGAATTGGAAGAGAGGATAAAAGACTTTGGCTTAAGTAAAGAGCAGATGGCAAATGATAATAGATTTGAGCTGTACTTTAGTAAAATAGTAGATATTTGAAAAAGACGTGGTTACAAGAATGTGGCCACGTCTTTTTTGTTAAGATTTTCACTATTGAATTATATTTAAAATTCAATGTTACCACCTTTTTTCAAAGGCAATTCTTGTATCTGCACAAAAACCAATAATAGTTATTACTGACATAATACACTTTTCAAAAATTGTTCCTAAGAACTGCTCAATAATTCCTACGAAAGCTAATGGCAAAGTAATTATCAAAAAAGCTGAGATGATAATACCCCAAATTTTATTCAATTTAATCGGAATAATCTGACTTGCTATTAACGTAATAATTACACTGATAAGAGTAATAACAATTGAGGAAAATGAGGTTGATTGAGCTTCTTGAAATGATTCAGAACGTCCTCCATTCACCCATAAATATGGTAAGATTCCCGTTATGACCAGAATATGTACAATAATATTTATTATTCCTATCGTTATTGATACATAGCCTGCCTTCTTTAAATTGTAATGTCTAATCCACGCTAGCATTTTTTCTCGGTCTCGATTCTTTTTAGTCTTTTAATTTAAAATTCAATTTTCTCTTAAAGCTGAATAAAAGGGCTATTAGTCAATAGAAAAACTCATTGTTTTCAAGTCGCAATAGTACCTTCCGCTTTCGGCGGTGAATCTCAATACACAGTAGTCGGGATCAGTAACACCACCTTTATAAAACATTGTGTCACCCTTTCGCCAAATCATATCCTTTGTTTCCTGATCGGTAAGTACTTCCATTTTACCTTTCAACATAACACCGATGTACTTGATTAAGCCTTTATGATAAAAGTAAATACAGGCATTCGGGTTATTCCTGTACTGTTTTACTCTCATTGAAGAAGTGTTCGTCGAAAAATAGAAGTGCTTAATACCATCGATTTTTCTTGGTTTCAGCATTGCTTTCACATTTGGAAATCCATCTTCATCTACCGAGCAAATAAAAGAAACTTTTTGTCTTTTGATAAAATTTGCAATTCTGTTAATATCCATAATCAGTTCCTCCAACTCTCAGCTATTTATCAATAGTAAAAATGGTGTTTTTCTCAAATAATCCTACTGTAAAACCAAGTTTAAAGAACCAAGGCATATCTTCGTATGCTTCAAAGCTTGTGCGATTTAAGAAATCTTCTAAAGTAATTTCTTCTATGTACCCATAAGGGTTTGCGACAGTAACTTTGTCATTTGAAATATCTAGGCCTATAACGAGTGAATAGTGAAGAGTCCATTCATCGCCATACAAAGCTGCCCATTCAACAGGAACTGGGATTCCAGCTGCTAAATTGTTGTACAGAGCATCAATTAAATCCGAGTTCTTCATCCATTTGTGAATTGTGGTTGTATAAGCTGGAAATTGCTTATTCATCTCTTCACAGAAAGACTCTCCATTGGAGGTAATGACTTTTCCATACTGATTGTATAGGGTTTCCTCTGTTATATCGCCACCGTCCCAGGCTGAGAACATTTCTATCACGGCATATCCACAGGAAATATCCTGTGTAATGACTTCAACACCATCGACGTAAACTGGCACCGGATATTTATCATCAGTGTAAACTGAGATGAAGTCATCCTGTATGGCCTTTGTTTTTATATTTATCCTAACAAGAGCACCAATCAAAAAAAGTAGAATCAGTGCCACTAAAAATATTAATAACTTTAAGACTACTTTAATCCTTTTCATAGAAAACAATATCCATCATGTCATTTACTTTTTCTATCTTTCCAGTTCTGTGATAACCCATTTTTAATCACTGCTACATTTTTAATATTTTGGTAATCATTTTACTTCATTGTTGGATAAATAGCCACATAAAAAGAAAAACTCCGTGGAAAAGAATCCACGGAGTAGAGTAGTCTTACTAGATTATATTAAAAAACAATACTATTCATAAATAACCATCCCATATTTAGAATGCTCCAAATATCTAACTTCTATATATTCACCTTTTTCTAAACTATATCCGTATATATTAAGATGTATTTCTTCATTTTCATCATTCATAATAGATATACGCCTAAGTTTAATAGTATTTTCCTGAGTAATATCCCATCTAATCACATAGCCTTCTGTTTCAATATAATCCTCTTTAACCGCAGCTGGCAAATCCATAATTACAGGAACACATTCTGTAATTAAAATGAACACTGCCATTCCATAAATAATAACGTGACAAATCATATTGGCTAATAAGCTATGGTTCTTAAAAAATGACTGTCCATATATTCCAAAAGGCTTTTCGCCAAGAATATTTCCACGTTTTTTTATGGTATAAAATACATATATTCCTATTCCAAGCATTATAACTAGGCTTTTTATCAGTGATAAAATATAGATTCTAAGCACAAATAATCCTCCATTAATTGCTCATGCCTTCGCATGTTTTATTAAAATTCAAAATGCTTCCACAATCTGCAAGATTTGTTGATTTCAATTTTACTTGATTAGTAAGTGGATATCTATAAAAATTGCAAAAAGAAGAGGAGAGAAGCTCTCCTCAGAAAATACAGCTGTTAATAAATTCACTAGGTCATTATATTAAAAGATGTACTAAGTCCTTCCACCTCATTTATATAATTTGTTTTTTCTAAACAAATCACAATATTTCATCTGCCAATCATAGAATGTATGGTTTTTATCAACTGGCCACTGTGATTTTACGTCATCGTTTATTGTCTCATCTTTCTGTATTGATTCTGGATAAGTGTAACAATAGAATAATGTTCGCTGTTCCCATACATCGCATATAGAAGAGGGATATGTGAATTCATTTCCAGCAGACTTAAAAAGTTTAGAAGCATGAGATATGTGCTCTTTTTGGAAACCATCATTCAGCATTCGATTCATTTGGGGATTTAAATGTCCAAATCCACAAACTACTAAAACTTTCTTATTTTCGTAAGCTTTCAGTTTTTCCAATATTCTTTGATGTATATGGTCATCCCTATCATCAGTAGTTGAGTTTTGTTTGAAATTATCATTATCTACTTTCCAATAATCTATCATTTCCACAGGAATATTATTATCCTGGCAATAGCAATATGTGATGCACATATCGATGGGACCATCCACTACACCATACTCTTTGTAGCTTTCCTCCCTTGCTTCTATGAAAACTACATCAGGCTTTATATTTTTTATTGCATTAAGCATTTGTTCAGCGGAGTAATTGTATAATGGGTCAAAGTGATCTGTATGAAAAGTACCCATAAGATATAAATCCTGTCCGGTTGTTGATAATAATCTCTTTACTGTAAAACATTTAATATTAATGTAGATAGCTGTAGCCAGTACTAATATGATTCCAAGCGTTGCCACTATACATTTAAGAATTGTTCTTAATTTTGAATGTTTTTTCATTTTTACCCCAGGTGTCATAATTTCATTTTTGTCATATCAATTATTTAATCTGATGATTTCAATTGTACTTGATTAGGGTTTTTATATCTACATGAATCGTAGAAAGAAAGAGGATAGCAGAAGCTCTCCCGTACAAAGTGTCTTACTCGATTATATTAAAATAGAATAAAGTCGCTAGACCATTTCCAATTAGGGATTAGTGGTTCTTGATAGCAAATAAAGCAAGAAGAACACCGATAACAAGTGATGATGGAATATAATACCATGGGTTATTTGTTACAAAAGAACAAATGACTCCTATACTAAAGAATATAACTATTACTATAACTTGGCGTAATCGCATTTATTGGCATCCTTTCATTTTGTGGAATTGGAGGCTATTTACCTAGACATCTACATTTTTATGTATAGTTATTATTTAACTTACTGTTGGTGATGCAAACATACCAGCTACAAACAATGTTAAAGCAAAAATCACGATTATCCCTGCAAGAATTGCAGATAGGATAATTGTCTTTTTGTAGGCATTTCCTTTTTTCTTTTGATACAAAGCCCACATGAATAAAATGAGTGCTGAGAATAAACATACTAGCGGTATATATACAAATGCTGCAACCAATCCAAATTCTATTAATGGCATGTTATCAAATACAAGCAATGTTAATACCAATACTGCCATCGCTCCAATAATTCTTATAATACCTCTTTTTTCTGCATTCTGTATCTGTTCGTCGGCGACCTCAAGCGTGTTATGTAAAGCTTCATTAACTGTATCTTCATCAGATATATTTGTTACTTTTTTTTCAGCTCTCATAAGCTCATGTACACTTACGTTCAATGCTTCAGCCAATGGTTCTAATGTATTAATATCTGGGAATCCCAGGCCACGCTCCCATCGACTAACAGCTTTGGCTGTAACTGAAAGCTTTTTACCTAGTTCAGCTTGAGTTAAATTATTCTCTTTTCTGCATTCTACAATGAATTTTCCAAAAGTATCTGCATCCATTATGATCACCATTCTCCCATGTTTTTTATAGCCATAATTTTAAGCATTTTCGCTTCAGAAAGTAAATATTTTGGATGTCTATGAATCGTTTACTTGGGGCATTGATATATAAATTACTAAAAGAAGGAGAGCAGCAGCGCTTCAGGACAAAATGTCTTACTCGATTAAATTAAAAAATTTTTAAATCGTCATCACATATACCTGACATGGATTCCACTCATCCCATAGTGTCGGGAATACTTCGAATTCTTTGAATCCAAGAGATAAATAAAAGTGGTTTGTGGCATCATATTCAGGGTATCTTCCCATTCGTACAGTTTTTACTTGCATGAAAGAATAGCCCATATTCTTAGCCGCTGATTGGGCATCTTGGAAAAGTGTTTTTCCGACCCCTTTACGATGATATTCTTTGAGTACACCCATGACACAAACTTCAACGGTAGCTTTTCCTGTTTCTTTGAGGCAAATAAATCCGATAGGTTGATCATTTTCATATGCAGCAAAGAATACAAGATCAGCACATATCTTAATATATTCTTCTCTTGATTCAGCGATTCCAAACCATTCTGGTAATGCTTCAAGAATCGCTCTTGTGATTTTCTGTTTCTCGCTTGGCAGTTTTATTTCGTTAATTATCATTTCTTTGTTCCTTAGAATATTAATCTTAATACTCCTCATCAATTTCGGGTCTTATCACATCAAGCATGTTTACCTCACAAAACTTGAATTGACCGAGCTCTTTAGAGCGAGGGATGCTTCTTGACCGCCAGGTCAAGAAGATGGGCTCGCCTCTACAAACTCCGCTTTGTTGAGTACCATTTTACTTGAACAAAATTATAAAATCCACAGAATTGTTATGATGTGAAATTTTGATTGGATTATCTACATAAGTAATGTAAAATGTTGGCATTGTTATTGCTAGTTGGAGGTGACATATGGAAACAAGAAAATTAGGCGTAGAAGACAAGAAAATAATTCTCGAATTAGAGAAGTTATGTTTTCCAAATGATAGATGGAACCAAGAGGACTGGGATGATCTTCTTAGTGATGAGCGTGCCACATATTATGGGCTGATGGATCAGGATAAGCTTGTTGGAAATGTATTCACATATAATTGGAAAGGTGAAATGGATTACATTAAGATAATGAATCTATCGGTTCATCCTGACTACAGAGGTAATGGGTATGCTCATAATTTGATGGCATTGGTGAAAGAGGAGCTTGAGTCTAGCCAGCTAAAAAGAATATGTGCTGAGACTCGTTCATCTAATAAAGCTATGCAGAAAGTATTTGAGGACTGTTATTATAAGCTTTCTAAAGTTGAAGAGAACTGTTATGAGAATCCACAGGAAGATGGATTCAAATATGTGCTGGAGGTAGAGTAGTGGTTGAGTTAAGTGTCTTGAATATACTGTTTACGTTGGGGAACATTGCACTTTGGATTTTTATTCTGATTTTTCTTATTAAACTAATTAAGAGAAATAAATAATAAAGGAAAAAATAAGACGTGGTTACTTGAATGAACCACGTCATTTTGTTAATAAATTCACGACGCAGTTAACTTAAAATTTTAAGCAAATTATTGCTCCTTCTTTGCCTCGGCATAGCGTTCTTTTCCCCACCAGTTTGGCATAATTTCTTTTAGAGTAATAGTTTCTCTTGTCTCAAAATCAACCAAAATTTCCATGTTTTCATTGGATTCATCCAACTGATAATAGAACTCTCTGCAGGCTCCGCAAGGCATCCCACTACCACCACCATTTGGAGCCTTATCACGAAATGCAATAAATCTCTTCACTATTGTCTGACCGCTATTAGCATACATATTAAGAGCAGCCATCCTATCGGCACAAAGATTCATTACTCCACTGCAGCTTTCAATACAGAAACCGGTGTAAATCTCCCCGTTGTCTGCTTCTATTGCACAAACAACATTATGCGCATATATAAATGGTGATACTTCTTCCGGATGGTATTGTTCTTTTGCTTTTTCATACATTCTTTCCCAGATATCCATTATGTCCTCCAAAAATTCAGGTTTTGTTGGATTTAATTGTACTTGATTGAGAGGCTGATATCTATATGAATTGCAAAAGAAGATGAGAGCAGAAGCTCTCCAATGGTATGACAAGATTTTTCCTATTTTATTATTTTAAAATACAAAAAGCTGAGATTATGGGGTAGAGAAGGATTTAACAACGTGCAAATATGGGCTGATGAAGTTAATTTAATGTTCATATTGTATGGCAAGTGAGTATAAAATGTGATATATTATATTCAAATAGATTTGATTCAAATGTGTTTGAATGAAAACGATTTGAATAAAAGGAGCGCACATGTTTATTGGTAGAGAAAAAGAATTAGAATCACTACAGACTATATACGAAAAAGATGGCTTTGGAATGACAGTAATTTATGGTCGACGAAGAGTGGGTAAATCATTCCTTATTAGTGAGTTCATTAAAGGGAAAAAGGCTATATTTTATACAGCCACAAAAGTAGGTGCCGAAAGAAATCTGGAGTTGTTCTCAAAACAGGTTTTTGATGTGTTAGATCCTGCGTATAGTAACGCCACATTTCCCAATATAGAAAGTGTTCTTGATATAATAACAAGCAAGGCGTCAAGTAAAGAAGAAAAGCTAATCTTGGTTATTGATGAACTGCCATACTGGGCAGAAAAAGACGATGCGTTATTGTCTGTTTTACAAAAATATATAGATACTCAGTGGCTGGATAAAAACTTGATGCTTATTCTGTGTGGTTCAGCTCTTAGCTTTATGGAAAAGAAAGTGCTTAGTGAAAAGAGTCCTATTTTCGGTCGTAGAGATTCTCAGCTAAAACTGGATGCATTCAACTACAAGGATTCTGCTCTGTTTGTACCTAACTATTCACCAGAAGACAAGGCTATTTGTTATGGTGTTACTGGCGGTGTAGCAAAGTATCTGGCTCTTTTTGATTCTTCAAAAAGCCTGGATGAAAATATAATCAAACTTTTCTTCAATAATGATGGCTATTTATTTGATGAAACAAAGAACCTACTAACACAAGAATTTTCTGATGTAACTCTGGTAAACAATATTATTGAGCAGGTAGCTTCAGGCGAGACCGCTCTTAATATTATAGCCGCAAAGGTAAAGGAAAAGGACAGTACGGTTCTCTATTCTTTAGAAAAGCTTATCGATGTAGGGCTTGTTGAGAAGAAAAAATGTATTACAGAGGAAAAGAATAAGAAGAAAACCCAATATGTTCTTAAAGACCATATGTTTAAATTCTGGTATCAGTTTATTCCTAAGGCTATAAGTGTAATAGAAATGGGGCAGGGCCAGGTATATTATGAAAAAGTTGTAAAGAGTGGATTACATTCTTTTATGGGAAGTGTATTTGAAGATATGTGCCGTTATTACACATTGGAGCACGGTATTCTTGGAGAATTTGGTTCCTTTATTACAGAAGTTGGTACTTGGTGGGGTGTAGAGCAGATGATAGATGCAAACGGAGAGCGGTATCAACAGTCTGCAGATATCGATGTTGTAGGTATATCTACGATAGATAAAACAGCTATTTTAGGTGAGTGTAAATTTAAAAATGAAAAAATAGATAAAGAGATATTCGATACCCTTATTAGAAGATCTAAGCTAATATCTGGCAGCTATAATGTCACAACATTAATTCTATTTTCTTTAAGCGGCTTTACAGATTGGGTAAAAAATACTGATATGTATAATGTAAAACTGATTACAGTAGAAGATCTATACAAGTAGAGTATATAAAAAAAGAACCTGCCACCAAGTTTATATGGTGACAGGTTCTAACATTATGTCAAGAAATTAACTATCAAGTTATTTTAAAAGAGAATCTTGTCTTAAAGCGGGATACTAAGTTCTATTGCCTCTTATAACGGAATACCCATGCTAAGATTAAACACATTATTATAGCCATCAAAAATGGAATAGCATAAAAATATGCTGTATTTGCCGGTGCGCTATACCCAGCATACTTTCCGCCCCACAGCAGGTCACAATAATTATATGCAACCACTGCACACATTACATCAGACAAAAGAACAGCCAACAACACAAAACACACTGATATCTTTTTCATGTAGCCTCCGAATTATTAATAATTAAAACTCCTCCACAAAATGGAATTTAACAATACAAT
>JAFYYE010000007.1 GCA_017557715.1 Pseudobutyrivibrio sp. | reverse complement strand
GTCATGGTAGCATAAATATCAAACTCTTTTCTATCTGGAAATGGAGGGAAAATCCGAGGTAACATATCTGCCTGAATCTTAGTTGCGACATTTAGCTCGGCACTTATACGCTCCTTCTCCGCTGTGATGGTTTGAATATTATCAATGTACTCTACAATATCTCTTTCCATATGATTAAGAGAATATGATAAATCTTCAAGCTCATCATTAGTGTTGATATCTATAATTGTATCTTCAGAAATATCCCTGTGCTCAGCAAATTTTCCTATTCTCTCCCTTATTACAAGGAGTGGCTTTATCAGATTTTTGTTTATGTAATACCAGTTCAGTAGACAAAAAGCACCAAGCAAAACAATTGCAATAGCAACCATGTTGCGAATAAATACATAAAGAGTAGATTGAATTACCTCCATATTCATATCTACAAATAGAAGGGCAACAATATTCCCCTTGCTATCGATTACTGGCAAACAGCTGGAGGTTAGATAACCAGACTGAGAATGTCGCGCCAAATAAGTATCTGGTCTTCCACCCTCAGTATATACCTTCCAAAGCTCATTAAATGGAGCCGCTACTGGATCCACAAAACCTATATAACTACCTGAATCATAAACATATTTAATTGTCTTATCCTTTATATTTGGAACACCTATGTAAATATAAGCCGCATTGGAATATTCCTGAATGTACGTCAAATATTCCAGCATTCTTTGATAATAATCATCTTCCTTCCAGGTTTGAGTGTATTCCGCAATTTTATCATGATCTAGCTGCTTTAAAATGATATTTGCCACTACATAACCACGCTCGTTATATAGTTTTTGGACTGATTTATCAAAAATGACGGAACCACTAAAACACATGAGAACATTAAGTAATAACGTAAATACGATAATACCTATCAAGGCCTTCCCATGTATTCCTATTTTCCGATGTTTCACAAGCTTATTCATTATTTAATTATTTTCCCCACTTTTTATATTTTTAAAAGCACTTCTCTAATGTTAAAATATTTTTTCCTTCCTTGTACTCATAGGAAACATCATCCATACTTTTCTTTACCATAAAAATACCAAGTCCACCTATATTCCTATCTTCCACTGAAAGGGTAATATCAGGGTCTGGTTTTAAAAGAGGATTATATGGAAATCCCTTATCCTCAAAGACTAAAGACACTTTCCCACTATCACCAGATATGGTAAGCCACATAGGTCCTGTTCCTGTATCAGGCTTAGGATTTCCATCTGAATCAAGCTGACCATAAGCGTAATGAGCAATATTTACAAATATTTCCTCCACAGATACTGTAATCTGAATCTGCTCCTTCGTGCTACAATTTAATGCTTCAAGCTCACCCTCGACAAACGAAAGTACCTCATTTAGATTTTCAATTTTTGCATCGAACTCAACCGTTTTTTTCATATATTATTCTACCTATTGACGACATCCTCATCTTCATACAGAGCATAACTAATTTCATCTAACTCAGCATGGAAAAATTCTGGCCAGCTATATTGATTCATATAGTCTCCCAGATATTGATATTTAGATTCCTTCTTTTTATCAAGCCAATCGAATAAATCGCATTCGATTTTATCCTTTGCTATGGCCATGCTTCCTCGCTGTTTAATAATAATGCCATCAAGCTTTAGCTTTTTAAATGTGTTTTGCAAATCCTGTCTAAGGTTACACAAATATGAAAGCTTCTTTTCAGGATCACCATCATCCTCCCATAGTGATGCTATAAGCTCACCATTGGAGGTCTGTGCTCCTCTATTGTTAATAAGTACCGCAACTATTTCCTTTGTCCTATTATATTTAAATGTCACAGGCTCCCCATCAACAAACAATTCAAAGTTGCCAAAGGTCTGTGCAAATACTCGTTTATATTTTTTTCGTATTTCTGGATATCTAAGAGAATCCAGCTCTGCTGAAACCCTTTTATTAATCTCAGGCTTATAAATATATCCACTTGCGTGAAGCTGCATAGCCTCAAAAGCATACTCTTTATGCTCTGTCAAAAAGATAATATTGATATATGGATTCAGCTCTATTAAGTATTTCCCCAACTCAATACCAGAAAGTTCCGGCATATTTATATCGAGAAAGGCCACATCAATTTCTTCTTCACGAGCTTTTGCCAAAGCCGAAAGTGCACTATCGAAAGAATAACAATCAGCGTCAGGTTTTAGTTTTTTTATTACCCCTGTGATTTTATCTAAAGAAGTGCGATCGTCATCTACAGTTAAAATGTTCATAAAGCACCCCCTATTAAATCATCACTGATTTTATTTTTTGATTCTTACGCTGCTCCGCAGTCATATGCAATGGATCTGCCTCTCCCACTACTAAAGTATTTCCATCATTTAATGCGGCGTCATGCATCGGTCCACAATTCATATCAGCTATAACCAGTGCTGCAAACCTGTCAAAATTATCATCATCAATTACTGGGAAATGATGTTTCATTCTATACCAATGCTCACTATCATACCCCACGCTTCCTATATAAAGTCTATCTGCAGTACCGGATACATCATCCACATCAGCATACGGTGCATTTGCCATAGAAGTGTCTTCACAAAATAGCATACCGTAAATACGAAGTATCTGCTCCCTCACAGTTTCCTCATGACCATCTTTTGCTTTTTTCCCTGATGGCTTATCCATAATGCTGTAAAAATATTCCTGAGCATCTTCATTATCATCAAACCGTACAATGGCATCATACAATTTATCATCTATATATTTCTGTCCCATAATCTAAATTGCCCTCCCATTTTAAAATGAGGGGCAATAATTACTGCCCCTCAAAAATTG
>JAFYYE010000079.1 GCA_017557715.1 Pseudobutyrivibrio sp. | reverse complement strand
TGAGATTGCAGGAAATATTGAATATAACGTAGATGATGAGAGAACATACAATCATATTTCCATAGGAAATGATATTTCTCTGCTTTGGCATCAGGTTACATCTCAGGCAGCAAATGGCGATATTGCAAATGTTCTTGCAAATTCTGGGAATGTAAAAGTAATTTCACCAACATGGTTTTATCTGAATGATAATAAGGGCGGAATAGCTTCTATAGCCAGCAGTAATTATGTGAGTATATGTCATTCAAATAACGTGCAGGTATGGGGACTTGTGAGCAATTTGGAGAATCCAGATGTAGATACTACTACAGTGCTTAACACAACCTCAGCCAGAGATACACTTGTTAATAATCTTATAGCGCAGGCTATTACATATGGATTAGACGGAATAAATGTTGATATCGAGCAGCTTGCAGCAGAAGCTGGAGATGGATATATCCAATTTATAAAAGAACTTTCTATCAAGTGCGAAAAGAATGACATTATTTTATCTGTGGATAACTATGTTCCTACAGCTTCATCTGGTGTATATAATCGAAAGGAACAGGCTAAATACGCGGATTATGTTGTGATAATGGGTTATGATGAGCATTACGGCGGCAGCCAGGAAGCAGGTTCTGTTGCATCACTTGGCTGGGTTGAAGAAGGAGTGAAGGCTACCCTTGATGAAGTTCCAGCTGAGCAGGTGATACTGGGAATGCCTTTCTATTGCAGAGTCTGGGAGATTAACACAGAGGGAAATGTAAGTAGCACAGCATACGGAATGAATGCTATTCAGAGTTATCTTAGGACAAATGGTGTAGCTACAGCATGGGATGATTCCGTGGGACAATTCTACGGTGAATATGCAAAAGGCGATGTAACTTACAAAATATGGGTGGAAGATGAGACTTCCATCGAAGAAAAGTTAAAAGTGATGGATAAATACAACCTGGCTGGAGGAGCTTTCTGGAAGAAAGGTTTTGATACAACAGGTGTATGGAATATAATTGCGAAATACTTATAATTCACCATCAAAGACACAAAAAAAACATATTTTTTCCCGCTATTACAGGCGGTTCACACAGTTAAAAAGATTGTGTTCTAAGGGAAAAGTGTTATAATTTTGAGTATGATTACTAGGATTATGGATGTTTCTGAGGAGCCAATCAATATAGAGTTTATCAGAGAGGCTTCTAAGATTTTAAAGAATGGCGGTTTGGTAGCATTTCCAACCGAAACAGTATATGGGTTAGGCGGAGACGCCACCGATAAAGAGGCCTCTAGAAAGATATATCAAGCAAAGGGTCGTCCATCGGATAACCCTTTAATTGTACATATAGCAAAGTTTGAACAGTTAGAACAGATAACAAAGGATTTGCCAGAAAGTGCTAGAAAGTTGGCAGATGCATTTTGGCCAGGTCCCCTTACAATGGTCTGTAATAAAAATCAGGTTATACCATATGAGACTACAGGTGGTCTTGATACAGTGGCGGTCAGAATGCCTAACAATCCAGTGGCGCTGGCACTTATTGAAGAGAGCGGTTGTATGATTGCAGCACCTAGTGCTAATACATCAGGAAGACCAAGCCCTACAAAAGCCAGCCATGTATATGAGGATTTATCTGGAAAAATCGAGGCAATCTTAGATGGCGGTCCGGTAGATATTGGATTGGAATCCACCATCGTAGACTTAACAGAAGACGTGGTTACGATTCTTCGCCCAGGCTATATCAACATGGATATGTTAAGAGATGTTGTGGGCGAAGTAAGAATGGATCCCGGTATTGTATATAATGACAAAGGGACAACAGGCGGCGCAAAGCCAAAGGCTCCAGGAATGCGATATAAGCATTATGCACCAAAGGGCGATTTGACCATAGTCGCAGGAGAAGATAGTAAGGTTGTTGAAACCATTAATAAGCTTGCTTTAGAGGGGATTGAAGCAGGCAAAAAGGTGGGAATTATCGCCACAGAAGAAACAAAAAACAAGTATAGCTGCGGGGAAGTGCTTGTTATAGGCGATAGAGCAGATGAAAAGAGTATCGCTCACAACCTTTACAATATTTTAAGAGAGTTTGATGAGCTTGACGTAGATTTAATTTATTCAGAAAGCTTTGCTACACCAAACATGGGGCAGGCCATTATGAATAGATTGTTAAAGGCGGCGGGACAGAAGACCTTAGACGTCTAGCAAGAGGATTGAGGGATGAATAATATTAATAGAGTGATTTTTGCGTCGGGAAGTGGAACGTCTAGAGCACCAATGGCGACTGCCATATTTCATAGCTTTCCACATGCCAGACCAATTATTTGCGAGGCCAGGGGACTTATAGTTCAGTTTCCAGAGCCGTTAAATCAAAAGGCGGAAGCCGTTCTTATTAGTAATGGAATCGAGCTAAAGGAGTACTCTTCAAAACAGCTTCAGGATTCGGATTTTTCCGAAAACACGCTGGTTATCACAATGGAAGAGACTCAAAGGCAGAAGATATTAAGTGAATATGTTAATGCCACGGAGGAAAACACCAGACTTCTTAATGAGCTTGTGGGGGATGAGCTTGAAGTTATGGACCCTTACGGTGGTTCAGTGCAAACCTACGGTTTGTGCTATGAGGTTTTGAAGGTATCTATTGATAAATTAATAAAGTTACTAGAAAGCTAAGCACAAATGTATTGGAGGAGAGACCATGAGTGACAAGAGACTAGATTATATCAGCTGGGATGAATACTTTATGGGCGTTGCAGTATTATCGGGTATGAGATCTAAGGACCCAAACACACAAGTTGGAGCGTGTATTGTAAGCCAGGATAATAAGATTCTATCTATGGGCTACAATGGTTTTCCAAATGGTTGTTCAGATGATGAGTTCCCTTGGGCAAGAGTAGGGGACCCTCTGGAAAATAAATATTTCTATACAACACACAGCGAGCTTAATGCTATTTTGAACTACAGGGGTGGTTCACTTGAGGGCTCAAAGTTGTATGTATCACTTTTCCCATGTAATGAATGTGCCAAGGCTATTATTCAGTCTGGTATCAAAACTATCATCTACGATAGTGATAAATATGAAAACACACCATCAGTTATAGCATCAAAAAGAATGCTTAGAGCTGCTGGAGTAGAGTTCCGTCAATATGAGCACACCGGCCGCGAGATAGGAATTACACTATAGAGCCGGTATCAAGGAGCATCAATGAGGGACAGAAAGAAAACCAATAAAGAAGTGGCTAATTCGTTAGTAATGGTCCTTCAATTTGGAATAAATGTAATAGTGCCAATTTTACTGTGCACCATTATAGGAACCTTTATTACATCAAAAACAGGTGCGAAAGGTTTTGCAATAGCAGGAATTTTAATTGGTATTGTGGCGGCTTTTAACGGAGCTTACCGGTCGGTAAAGGGGTATTTAAAGAACGAGGAAACCCCAGGACAGCGGGCAAGACGACTGGAGGAAGAGGCTCTGAAGGAGAAGGAAGAAGCTCAGGGAGAAAATCGAATAAGGAATTGACATGATTAAATGGATGAAGCGACTAAATCAAGCCCTACCAGGTTTGGTTTTAGGAATACTTGCGTACGGGCTACTAGTAGAGCTGATTGGAGTTTGGTTTGTCAGCGATAAAATCAGATATACTACCGGTTTGCTTATTGGAATTGGATGCGCCGTGGGGTTGGCCATTCATATTGCCATGATTATTGAGGAGTCGGTTAGAATTGGCGAGGGACACGAAAAATATCTGTCCTTTAAATCAGTTATGAGATATCTGGTTTTATGCGCAATTATGATTACGATGGCGTTATTTAAGCTGGGGAATATGTTTACAGCGCTCATCGGTGTTCTTGGGCTTAAGGTTAGTGCATATGCACAGCCTTTGCTGATAAAAGTTTTATCTAAGCACAAAGCATAGGTAGAAAGTAATTAAAAATTTCATAAAGGAGGTGAAAGTGTGACAGAAGGAATTTTGCTGGCCTCAAGCGATACTGTGGACATGATAAAAGGCTTGTTCAAGTACGAAGTGTTTGGACAGGAGGTATGGATTACCACATCTCATGTTTGCATTTTAATCGTATGGCTTTCATTGGTTGTT
>JAFYYE010000078.1 GCA_017557715.1 Pseudobutyrivibrio sp. | reverse complement strand
GATACCACAGGACTTTTACTAATCACCAATGATGGCAAATTGGCTCACGAACTTCTATCCCCTAAAAAACATGTAGATAAAACTTATTTTGTTACCTTGGATGGTGAGCTGACAGAAGAAAACATTAAAGACTTAGAGTCAGGTGTTCATATTGGCGAAGGAGAGCCTACAGCCCCTGCTACAGTGAAATATGAAGGCGGAAAAACCTGCTACATTACAATTCATGAAGGGAAATTTCACCAGGTAAAAAGAATGTTTTTTGCAGTGGGAAGAACAGTGCTAGAACTGAAAAGAACTGCATTTGGACCACTTGTGCTGGATGAGGAAAAATTACCCGAGGGACACATCAACGAGTTAAAGTGTGAAAGTTTTTCTTGCAAATAGTTTAAACAAGATTTATTATATCTTCAAAGTAGTTTCACAGATTAAAGTATTAAAGCGAGACGAGAGGATTTCGCAGTGAGAGAAATGGAGGTATAATTATGAAAAAGAAGGCTTTAAGTTTGGCACTTTGTGCAGCAATGGCAGCTTCTTTATTTGTAGGTTGTGGCGGAAAAGAAGGCGCAGCTACAGGTGGAGAGTCAGTAGACACATCAGGAGAGCTCACATGGAGAGTTGGTGGTATCGGACCTATCACAGGTGGTGCTGCTCAGTATGGACAGGGTGTTATGAATGCGATTCAGCTTGCAGTGGACGAGGTAAATGAGGCAGGCGGAATCAACGGATATAAGGTTTCATTTAATTTCCAGGATGATGAGGCAGATCAGCAGAAGTCAGTAAACGCTTACAATACTTTGAAGGACTGGGGAATGCAGATTCTCGAGGGAACAGTTACTTCAGGTGCAGGACAGGCAGTTTCAGCTGAGACTTACGCAGACAGAATGTTCATGCTTACACCATCTGCATCATCTACAGATGTAACAAACGGACATGACAATGTATTCCAGGTTTGCTTCTCAGATCCAAACCAGGGTGCAGTATCAGCAGATTATATTGCAGACAACGGACTTGCTACAAAGGTAGGTATCATCTACGATAGCTCAGATCCATATTCATCAGGTGTTTACCAGACATTTGCAGCAGAGGCACAGGCAAAGGGTCTTGAGATTGTAGCAACTGAAGCATTTACAGCAGATTCAAAGACAGACTTTACTACACAGCTTCAGAAGTGTAAGGACGCAGAAGCAGATCTTCTTTTCCTTCCTTTCTACTACACAGAGGGCTCAATCGTACTTACACAGGCAAATCAGATGGGCTATACACCAACAATGTTCGGTGTTGATGGTTTCGATGGATTACTTGGTGTGGAAAACTTTGATGTAAAGCTTGCTGAGGGTGTATATCTTCTTACACCATTTGCAGCAGATGCAGATGACGATGCAACAAAGAGCTTTGTTTCAAAGTATGAGTCACAGTTTGGTGGCACGCCTAACCAGTTTGCAGCAGATGCATACGATGGTGTTTACATTTTAAAGGCAGCTCTTGAGGCAGCAAATCTTACTCCAGAGGCATCTTCAGAGGAGATTTGCGAGGCACTTATTTCTGAAATCCAGAATGTGACATACGATGGACTTACAGGTGAAGGAATGACATGGAACGAAAAGGGTGAGGTATCAAAGGCACCTAAGGCCGTAATCATTAAAGACGGAGCATATGCTTCAGTAGATTAATTAGAGCATCAAAGGCGATGCAGGGCTGTTCCAATGGGGACAGTTCTGCATCGAATTTTATTTTAGCGAAAGTGAGTAGTGGAGTATGGGATTTTTAACCTATTTAATCAATGGCTTAAGCCTTGGAAGTGTATACGCAATCATCGCTTTGGGATACACAATGGTATATGGTATCGCGAAGATGCTTAACTTTGCCCACGGCGACGTTATCATGATTGGCGCATATGTAGTTTTCATGTGCATGTCAAATTCAGGCATGCCTGCTGTAGTTTCTATTGTTATTTCGATAGTGTGCTGTACAGCCCTTGGAATGATTATAGAAAAGATAGCATACAAACCACTTAGAAAGGCAACTAATCTGGCGGTGTTGATTACAGCAATTGGTGTCAGCTATTTCCTTCAGAATATGGCGCTTATGATTTTTGGTTCAAATCCAGTAAGCTTCACATCTGTAATAAAGTGGCAGGGAATTGCTCTGGCAGGCGGAGCACTTAAGATTACCGGAAATGCAATTATCACTATCATCACATGTGTGGTAATCATGATTGTGCTTATGTGGTTCGTAAAGAATACCAAGCCAGGACAGGCGATGCGTGCAGTATCAGAGGACAAGGACGCAGCAATTCTCATGGGAATCAATGTTAATGCAACAATTTCCCTTACGTTTGCAATTGGTTCTGGTCTTGCAGCAATCGCAGGTGCGCTTCTTTGCTCATCATATCCTAGCCTTACACCTTACACAGGTTCGATGCCAGGTATCAAGGCTTTCACAGCTGCAGTATTTGGCGGTATTGGTTCTATTCCAGGAGCACTTATTGGTGGACTTCTTCTTGGAATTATCGAGATTTTGGCAAAGGCATACATCTCCAGCCAGTTGGCAGATGCTATCGTATTTGCGGTATTAATTATTGTACTTTTGGTTAAGCCTACCGGTATCCTTGGTAAGCAGATCAAAGAGAAAGTGTAGGTGGCGAATATGAGTTTATACAAGAATTTAAACAAATCTACACAGAAGCTTCTTGGGACAATCGGTGTAATCCTAGTCCTTTATATCGTAATGTCGATAATGGAGGGCACAGGAAATTTAAGCTCACTTATGAAGGGACTGCTTGTTCCAGTTTGTGCTTATTCACTTGTGGCAGTAGGACTTAACCTTTGCGTTGGATATTTGGGAGAACTATCCCTTGGTCATGCTGGTTTTATGTGTGTGGGTGCATTTACATCAGCGTTTTTCTCAAGAGCAACTCAGGAGATAATTCCTGATGTTCCACGATTTATATTGGCTCTCTTAATCGGAACAGTAATGGCTGCATTATTTGGATTTTTGATTGCTATTCCAGTACTTCGATTAAAGGGCGATTACCTTGCAATCGTAACCCTTGCCTTTGGTGAGATTATAAAAAATGTAATTAACGTAATGTATGTTGGTGTGGATTCTAAGGGAATGCATTTTTCTATTAAGGATCAGATGTCACTTGGCATGGATTTGGATGGAAAGATGTTAATCAACGGTCCTCAGGGAATCACAGGCACGCCACGTCAATCTACATTTACTATCGCAGTTTTACTTTTGATATTAGCGTTGGTTGTAGTTAACAACTTTGTAAATTCAAGAACTGGACGCGCGGTTAAGGCTATCCGTGACAATCAGATTGCAGCGGAGACTGTTGGACTTCCAGTTACAAAATATAAGCTTGTGGCATTTACATTATCTGCAGCAATTGCAGGTGTTGGTGGTGTGCTTTACGCTCACAACATTAATTCACTTACAGCCACAACAAACAATTTTGGTTACAACATGTCTATCATGATTTTGGTATACGTAGTTTTAGGTGGTATCGGAAACTTCTCAGGTTCGGTGATTGCAGCAGTTGTTCTTACAATGCTTCCAGAGATGCTTCGTGGTCTATCTACCTACAGAATGTTGATTTACTCAATTGTACTTATCGTGCTTATGCTCTTTAACTGGGCACCAGCTATTCTTAAGTGGAGAGAGGATCATGGCCTCACCACAGCGGCAATTGTTAGCAAGTTTAAGAAAAAGGAGGTGCGCTAAATGGCATTACTTGAAGTTACAAACCTTGGCATTTCCTTTGGTGGTCTTAGAGCAGTTGATGAGTTCAACATTTCTATTGAAGAAGGCGAGCTTTATGGATTGATTGGTCCTAATGGAGCAGGAAAGACCACAGTTTTCAACATGCTCACTGGCATTTACAAGCCTACAGATGGAAAGATTTTCCTGGATGGGAAGGATGTTACTGGCAAGAAAACAGCAGATTTGAATAAAGCAGGTGTTGCCCGTACCTTCCAAAACATCCGACTTTTTGGAGACCAGAGTGTACTTGATAATGTAAAAATCGGATTACACAATTCCTTTGAATATGGAACAGCTACAGGCATTTTCAGATTGCCAAAGTATTTTGCTACAGAAAAGCAGATGGATAAGAAAGCTCTTGAGATTCTTTCAGTATTTGGACTTGATTCTTCGGCAGATATTCTGGCATCTAATCTTCCTTATG
>JAFYYE010000077.1 GCA_017557715.1 Pseudobutyrivibrio sp. | reverse complement strand
TTCACTACCTATGAAAAGGTAGAAACCATTCCTTTGATTGTAATTAAGAAAGATAACAATCGTGAGCCATACGACAGAACCAAGATTGAGAAGGGCGTTCTCATTGCATGTCGCAAGCGCCCAGTTTCAGCCTCACAGATTTCAAAGGTCGTAGACGAAATCGAGACAGAGATTTTCTCTCTTGAGGAAAAGGAAATCCCTAGTACACGTATCGGTGAAATCGTTATGGAGCATCTTGAGAATGTGGATCCAGTTGCATATGTTCGTTTTGCATCTGTTTACCGAGAATTTAAGGATGTTAATACCTTTATGGAAGAGCTTAAGAGGGTATTAGATAAATAGTTATTGGTAATAAAGGGAGTAAAGTATTTATCTTGTAGGTCGATATATTAAGTACAAAGATAAATATGGAGTTATGTAATGAATATTTCAGGAATTCGCCCATCAGATGGGTTCTATGATAACAATATAAAGAAGCTTGGAGCTGAGATTAATGCACCGGTGAATGAAAAAGCACCAGTGGAGGATGTTCAATCTCAGGCATCGGCTTACGACAAAGATATAGCTGCATCTCTTACCATTAGTGAGGCGGGAAAGACTGCAGCAAAGAATATTGCGAAGGCTGTCACAGATATGAAGAATGATACAGCGATTCATCGTTACCAATATTTGGTAAAGAACAATTCAGTAGATGCATCTTCATCTGATAACAATGGATTAGAAAATTTTTCATTGTAATTGAATATATTTAGATATTTAAAGACTCAGGTGCCTCCTGAGTCTTTATTTTTTCACACTTTTTAGTCGTTTTTTAAAGTCTGAAAAACCGTAATAATGTCAAGGGGAAAAATTTTAGGTGTTTGTGAAGAAACTGTGAAAAATATTCTATTTACTTAACTTAGGATTCAATTTACCATTTTCAGTGAGAATAAAAGCGGGATTTTTGTGAAGGGGAATCCCACATATATGAAGAAAATGGAGGTATGGTATGAAAGGGGTTAAGAGCAGAGTAATGTCTGTGGCTCTTTGCTCAGCAATGGCTATCACTACCATTGGTAGTGATGTAAGTCTCATCGCAAATGCCGAGGAGAATGTTGCTGAGGAAGTGCAGGCAGAAGAAACTGTGGAACCTACTGCTGAAGAATCAGATGAAGTAGAAGAAGCAGCAGAAGAGATTTCTGGAGAAGATTCTGAAGAGACAGAATCAGAAGAGATTGAATCAGAAGAAGCCACTGAAGCTACTGAATCAGAAGAGCGGGAAAAGGAAGAAGATCAAGATTCAGAAGAAAAAGAGGAAGAAAAAGAAGAGGTTGCATCAAAGAAGCTTAAAGCTAGTGCTTCTGAAGAAGTGAAGCTTATTGCTTCATTTGATTTTGATGATGAGGAGTCTGGTTTTGAAGGAGCTGGAGCAAAGGCTATAAACCATGGAGTAAAAATTGGGGATACAGACCTTGTTAGGAATGCAGCATTTTTCAATGGCGAGAATGCTTATCTTGAAGTCGAGACAAAAGACGGTGAAAGCCTTCTTACTGATAAGGAAGAGATAACAATTTCTTACCTTCGACAGGCAGACAAGAGCGGAAAGAGCTGGACATTCTATGCTGCACCAAACAAGAGTAATCAGGTTTATCGCAGTGAAAAGTATATTGGTGCATTGGATTTAGGTAGCAATATTACGGTTGAAAGATATAATTCAGAAGATAATGACCGTCCAAGTCAGCTTTCAGTAAGCGGAATAAAGAGCAAATGGGATCACATAGTAATTGTTCTTGGCAAGGATTATACAGCTGTCTATGAAAATGGAAAGCTTAAAGATAAGAAGAATGACTATTCTTTTGACACTGATATGAGAAAGATGTTGAAGGATAACAGCATTCTTCAGGTTGGTAAGGCAAATTGGGATGGCGGTGAATACTTCGGTGGATATATTGATGATTATCGAATTTACGAAGGTGCTATGAAGGCATCAGAAGTTTCTGATTTATATTCCCAGTTTGAGGAGAAGATTACAGAAAAGCCTGAGGAGTCAGAAGAGCCAGAGGTTGTTAGCGATAAGCTTCAGGCAGATTATGAAGTTCTTGAAATATTTAATGCTGATGACATTAGAGGAAACATCAACCTTCCAGCAGAAGGAAAGTATGGTTCAAAAATCACATGGAAATCAGCTGACACAGATGTCATTACAGATAAGGCATCTAAGAATGAAGACTATGCATCAACACCAGCAGGTGTTGTAACACGTCAGGCGAAGGATGTAAAGGTAAAGCTTACAGCTACTATAGAGCTTGATGGAGATAAGAAGGAAAAGGAATTTGAAGTTACTGTTAAAGCTAAGTACAAGCAGGAAAAGACTACAGACTATCTTTTCGCTTATTTTACAGGTAACACAGTTTCTGGAGAAAATATCTATTTTGCCACATCACAGGATGGTTTTAACTATGATGAGTTAAACGGTGGCGAATATGTGCTTACCTCCGAAAAAGGCGAAAAGGGATTAAGAGACCCATATATCATGCGAAGCCATGAGGGCGACAAGTTCTACATGATAGCAACAGACCTTAGCATCGGCAGAAACGGTGACTGGGGCAGAGCACAGAATGCTGGTAGCCAGGCTATTATGGTTTGGGAATCAACAGATTTGATAAACTGGAGCAAGCAGAGAATGGTAACAATTACAGACAGTATTGATGCTGGATGTACCTGGGCTCCAGAGGCTTACTATGATGAAATCACAGGTGAGTATGTAGTATTCTGGGCATCAAAGATAGCTAACGATAACTATAGCTTGCAGAGAATTTACTACAGCAAAACAAGAGACTTTAACACATTTACAAAGCCTCAGGTTTGGATTGATAGAAAGACAGCATCTACTATCGATACCACGGTAGTTGCTGGAAATGATGGATACCTTTACAGAATTTCAAAGAATGAGGGCAATGCAACTCTTGAAGATGGCACAAAGGTCACAGGCTCAACTGTATATATGGAGCGTGCCAAGAGCTTATTTGGAACCTGGACAAAGGTTAAGGCTCCATCCTTGGAAAAAATCGGCGGAGTAGAAGGCCCTACATCATACAAGCTAAATACAGATGATGCTGATGAGGATACTTGGTGCGTTCTTCTTGATCACTTTGGTGGAAAGGGCTATGCACCAGTTGTAACTACAGACCTTGCTAATGGCGAGTTTAAGGTACCATCAAAATACAGCCTTCCAAAGGCACCAAGACATGGTACTGTTTTGAACATCACATCAGATGAATGCAAAGCGCTTGTAGACCACTACGGAATCAAGGAGCCAGAGGAGGATCCTACAGAAATCAAGGTTCCAGAGGATGTACTTTTCTTCATCGATTCAGGTGCGGATTCAAGCACTAAATATGATGAGATAAACAAGAAGCATAAGCTCTTAAATGAGGCGCCAGACCAAATCTATGAAGAGGGCACTTGGGGAATTGTAAATGAAGGCGAAACAAATGATGGCAGATACAATTCCGATGCAGATGATGTTTATTCAGATGGCTGGTGGGCGCGAGGTGGAAAGAACTGCGAATACATCGTTCCTCTTGCAAATGGCGAATATAAGGCAACTGCTATATACAATGAATGGTGGAGCGTAACAAGACCTATGAAGTTCTATGTTACTTACACAAATGATGAAGGAAAGCAGATTAAAACAGAAGCTAAAAAGGTCACAATTTCGGGAAGCACTCCAAGAACAATGGTAACTTTAAGCTTCAAGGTGGAGAATGTTGCAAAATCAACAGAGGTGCATTTCATCACAGAAAAGGATGGTAGTTCAGATCCTGTTATTTCAGGTCTTATGATTTCAGGAACAGCTCAGCCTGAAAGCACAAAAGAGGTAGATTACGATACAACAATCAAGCTTACACCAGCTACCAACACTAGATTTAACGATACTGATGGAGACAGCTTCGGTGAGTTCCAAGGCTGGGGCACATCTCTTTGCTGGTGGGCAAACAGACTTGGCTACAGCGAGAAGCTCACTAAAGAAGCGGCTAAGGCATTCTTCAGCGATGATGGACTTAACCTTAACATTGGCAGATACAACGTAGGTGGTGGCGATGATCCAGATGAAAAGAATCATCCTAGCCATATCATCCGCTCTGATTCCGGTGTGCCAGGATATTGCGTGGATGTAACAAAGATGGATTTAACCAAGCATAAGCTGAGCTATTATGTGGATAAGTTTGACAGGGCAGACAAAACCAGTGGATATGCATGGAATTACGATTGGTCGGCAGATCAAAATCAGCTGAATATTTTGATTGCAGCTGCAAAGGCATCAGGTGATGACTTCATTGCAGAGGCCTTCTCTAATTCACCACCATATTTCATGACAGTCAGCGGATGCTCTTCAGGAAACACTGATGCAAACAAGGATAATCTTAGAGAAGACTGTGTAGAAGCATTTGCCTGCTATATGGCAGATGTAATCGAGCACATTAATAATGAAGAAAACGGTGTGAAGTTCCAGAGCACAACACCTATGAACGAGCCATACACCAACTATTGGCAGGCAAATTCAAACAAGCAGGAGGGCTGCCACTTCGACCTTGGAGAATCTCAGTCAAGAATCCTTGTGGCTCTTAACAAAGAGCTTAAGAATAAGGGAATCGACATAATCATCTCTGCTTCCGACGAGACCTCTATCGACACTGCTATTGATTCTTACAAGGCTCTTTCAGATGAGGCAAAGGATGTTGTTACCCGTATCGACACACATACCTACAGCGGCTCAAAGAGATCAGAGCTGGCAAAGACAGCAGCTGCAGGTAAGGAAAACCTCTGGATGTCAGAGGTGGACGGAGCATTCACTGGCGGACAAAGTGCAGGTGAAATGTCAGCAGCCATCGGTATGGGCGGAAGAATTGCCACAGATATTAAGGGCTTGGATTGCACAGCATGGATAATGTGGAATGCAGTAGATATGCACGTTGACAGCTCTAAGGCAGGTCAGGTTTGGGTAAAGAAGGGCTCTGACAATGATTACCTTTCAGCTTCTGATATGGAAAAGGCTTGGAAGTCTAGAACATCAAATGGTTATTGGGGCGTTGCAGCAGCAGACCATGACAATGAAAAGCTGATTCTTTCTAAGAAGTATTACGGCTTCGGCCAGTACACAAGATACATCAGACCAGGCATGACAATCATCGGTGCCAACGGAAGCACACTTGCAGCTTACGACCCTAAGGAAGACAAGCTGGTAGTAGTTGCTATCAATTCAAACAAGAATGATAAGATGGCAAAGATTGATATGTCAGGCTTTGATGAGCTAACTGAAAATACAAAGGTTACTGCTATTAGAACCAGCGGAAGCCTTGCTGATGGGGAAAACTGGGCAGATGTTTCTACTGAGGATTCAATCACAGTAAGCAGCGAGGATGCAGCAGTTTACGCAAATCTTCTTGCTAATTCGATCACTACCTACATCATGGAGGGTGTTCATTACTCTGGAAAGGGCAGTGGTGAAGAGACAGGTGATGGTCCAGCTGTTGACCGTGACATGTCTAAGCTTGAGGAGATTGAGCTTACAAAGGATATGCTTTCTGGTTCTACACCTTGGAACAATGATAAAAATGCAGATGTAGATAAGACTATCGACGGAAACCTTAGCACATTCTTCGATGGATTAGAGGGCGGATATCTTACAGTTGATTTAGGTGAAGCTACTGAAATCAAGGCCTTCTCATTTGCTCCTAGAAAGGGCTATACATCAAGAATGCTTGGTGGCGCCTTCTACGGCTCTGTTGACGGCGAAAAGTATGTGATGCTTCATGAAATATCTTCAACAGAGGCACCAGAAGCAGATGTACTCACTACAGTATTTGCAGAGGAATTCGAAAAAGCTGGCGGAAAGTACAGATACTTCAAATACGAGCCAGCTGACGGACAGTGCGCTAATATCGCCGAAATCAAGCTTTACAGAGCAAAGACTGAAAAAGAAATTACAACCTATTCATCATTTAGTGGTGCTAAGGGTGCAGTGTATACAGATACAAATGGCAACGTAATCCAGGCACATGGTGGCCAAATCCAAAAGCTTACAGTAGATGGCGTTACAAAGTACTACTGGATAGGTGAGGACAAGACAAATGATTACAGACCTTGCCCAGGTGTTCACCTCTACAGCTCAGAAGATTTATACAATTGGACAGACGAAGGATTAGTACTTCGTACAATGACTTCTGAAAGTGATTTCGACAACGAATATTTCAAGGCACTTTATGGTGGCAGAAATAATGGCGAGCTTTCAGAAAAACAGAAGGCTATTTACACAGACCTTTGGGCTGGATCTTCTAATGCAGGCTGCGTAATCGAGCGTCCAAAGATGCTTTACAATGAAAAGACTGGCAAGTATGTGTTATTCTTCCACGCAGATGGAAACAGCCCATACTCTAGCGATTCATCATCAGATTATGCTAAGGCAAAGCTTGGTATTGCAGTTTCAGATACAGTAAACGGACCATACAAGCTTCTTGGTACATACCTTCTTCATACAAATACAGGCTATGACAGCGACTGGGATGCAGAAAACGGCCACGTTCGCGATATGAATGTATTCAAGGATGATGACGGAACCGCATATGTTATGTACTCATCAGATGGAAATGCAAATATGTACATCGCTAAGCTTAACGATGATTACACAGGTCTTGCACTTTCAGGTGAGGATGAAAATGGAAATCCGGTAGGTGTTGAGGGAGTTGATTATACAGTCAACTTCGTAGGTGAGAGCCGTGAAGCACCTGCAATGTTCAAAAAGGGCAATAAATACTATATGATTACATCTGGCTGTACAGGATGGGCTCCAAACGCAGCTAAATATGCAGTAGCAGATTTAGTTTTAGGACCTTGGACATTAAAGAACAATCCTTGTACAGATGATGGAGCAAGCACAACATACGATACACAGAGCACCTGCGTAGTAGATTTAGGTGAAGGCAGATTTATGTATATGGGTGATCGCTGGTCAAATCCAGACAAGGGATACCTCCTTCGTGATTCTAGATACGTATGGCTTCCAATTGAATTCACTTCAGATGGAGGAATAAAGATTGAGAAATTAAGTAACTGGGATTTATCGATTTTTGATTCGCTTAAGTCATATGATGTATTAACAAAGCTTCCTGAGACAGCAGCAAGCGTTACTGAATTAAAGGAAGCACTTCCAAAGCAGCTTGAAATCAGATATGAAGGCAGCGAGACTACTGAGTTTGTAGATGTTGTCTGGGAAGAGGTTACAGCTAATGATTATGCAGTAGGCGATGTGACTGTAAAGGGCACCCTTGCAAATGGCAGAAATGTTACATTTACAGCACAGGTTGTAAATGACAAGCTTATTTACTTCTTCGACTGTGCAGCTACACAGGAAGGTGTTACTGATGTAGATGACAGCTTCTACACGGCTATCAAGAATAAGGTGGGCAAGCAGCTTCTTAACAGTGAGCTTGATCAAGCTTATAGAAGCGATAACCACGCAGGATACGCAGGCAGTCTTACAGATGACATTGGTGTTAAGAATTCAAGTAGCGATATCTGGGGACACGGTTTCTGGGCTCGTGGCAACAAGAATGTAGATTACAGCTTTGATCTTAAGGCTGGCAAGTATGCAGTAGACCTTGGCTTTGCTGAGTGGTGGAATACAACACGTCCACTTAGAATCACAGTATACGCTGATGGTGAAGAAATCAGTGGTAAGAACTTTACACTTAAGTCTAGTGATACTGCAAATCAGCAGACAGTACTGTTTGAACTTGAAAAAGCTGCCACAGTAACAGTATCAGTTTCAAAGACAGGTAATCCTGATGGAGTGTTAAGCTGGATTGCACTTATCAAGACAGATTTAGCAAAAGTAGAGCCAACACCAGAACCTGCACCTACTCCAGCTCCAACTCCAACACCAAGACCATCAACAGGTGGCCAGAGCGGCTCTGGTTCTTCATCAGGCGGCTCATCATCTGGAAGCTCTTCAGGTGGCACGGCTTCACAGGTAAGACCAACACCTACACCTACTCCAGAGGTTGTAGTAGCAGATGAACAGGTACCACTGGCAGGAGAAGCAAAGCCAGCTACAAAGCCTTCTGCTGGAAACAAGCCAAAAAATAATGAGGTTACAGAGGAGGTTGCAGCAGAGGAGACAGAGGCTACTGAGACAGTAGAAGATACAGAGGCTATTGAGACTGAAGCTACTGAAACAGAGCAGGCAGATTCAGACACACAGGAGATTGAAGATGCCGAGACTCCAACAACAGCTATGGATGAAGGTTCATCTAGCTTTGGAAAGATAGTTGCAGCAGTTCTTGCAGGACTTGCAGTTTTAGCAGCAGCTGTATACTCAATCTTCTTTAGAAAAAGAAAGCTCTAATTAGAGAGAAAATGCTATTTTAGGAGGGACAGTTTTATTGTCCCTCCTTTTGTGTTAAAATCGAGCCTATGAGTAAAAGAAATTTATATCCAAAGGACTATGTAGATAGCACATACGCTATCGATTTTAAAAAATTATATGAGCAGGGCTACAGAGGTGTAATTTTTGATGTAGATAATACACTTGTACCACACAATGCCCCGGCTGATGACAGAGCAAAGGCTCTTTTCAAGGAGCTTCACGAAATAGGCTTTCAGGCGCTTCTTTTATCAAACAATAAGGAGCCACGTGTGAAGACCTTTAAGGAGGCTGTGGAGTACTGCACTTATATCTACAAGGCTAATAAGCCATCTGCAGCAGGCTACAAAAAGGCTATGGAGCAGATGGGCACAGATGAGACCAACACCATCTTCGTAGGCGACCAGATTCTCACAGATGTGGTGGGCGCAAATCGCGCAGGCATCCGCTCAGTCATGGTAAAGCCTGTATTAAAATGGAAGGAAGAACCACAAATCATTCTAAAAAGATTCCTGGAAGCAATTATTCTTCTAGGCTATAGGATTTACAAGAATTATGGGAAGGATATCAACAAGGTACCACTGAAATAAAACAATATTTATGGAGGACATATAAAATGAAAATCGTAATTGCAAATGATCATGCAGCAACAGACTTAAAATTTGAGATTAAGGAGTACATTGAGAGCCTTGGACATGAGGTAATTAATATAGGTACAGATTCAAATGAGAGCTGTCATTATCCAGAGTACGGCGAGAAGGCTGCCAGAATGGTTGCAGCAGGAGAGGTCGATCTTGGTGTGCTTATCTGTGGAACAGGCGTAGGTATTTCCCTTGCAGCTAATAAGGTAAAAGGCATTCGCTGCGGAGTATGTTCAGATACAGCCACAGCACGTCTTATTCGTCAGCACAACAACGCTAACATGATTGCCTTCGGAGCAAGAATTGTTGGCTCAGAACTTGCTAAGGATATAGTAAAGAGCTTCCTTGAAGCAGAGTTTGAAGGTGGCGGACGTCATCAGATAAGAATCGATATGATTTCTGCTATTGAAAATAAAAATTAGTTCTGCTATAATTTTTTGGCATGTTTAAATGCGAAAATAATAGGGTCTAAAAAGACCGTACCTGATATATACATTAGAGGAGGAATATTAGTAAATGAACGTACAGGTAGAAAATCTTGAGAAGAACATGGCAAAGCTTACAGTCACAGTTGACGCAGCTGAGCTCGAGAAGGCTATTACAAAGGCATATAACAAGCAGAAGAACAGCATTTCTGTTCCTGGCTTTAGAAAGGGCAAAGTTCCTCAGAACATGGTAGAGAAGATGTATGGTGCAGAGATTTTCTATGAGGACGCTGCTAATATTATTATGCAGGAGACATATCCACAGGCTTATGATGAGTCTAAGCTTGATATCGTTTCACAGCCAAAGATCGACATCACACAGCTTAAGAAGGGT
>JAFYYE010000076.1 GCA_017557715.1 Pseudobutyrivibrio sp. | reverse complement strand
TTCCATCAGACAATGCCTAAGGAAGCTTACATGTATGCAGTTCCTTACAAGTACTATGAGCAGTACGGCGTTCGTCGTTACGGTTTCCACGGTACATCACACAGCTATGTATCAAAGAGAGTTTGCGAGTTTGCAGGCGCTGATATCAACAATTCAAAGATTATCGTTTGCCATATTGGTAACGGTGCATCTTGCTGTGCAGTATTAAATGGAAAGTCTGTTGATACTTCAATGGGTCTTTCTCCACTTGAGGGTCTTGTTATGGGTACTCGTTCAGGTGATATTGATCCTTCAGCTGTTGAGTACATGGCTAAGAAGGAAGGTCTTGATTTTGCAGGCGTTATGAATGTACTTAACAAGGAGTCAGGTGCTCTTGGTATTTCAGGAATCTCGTCTGATTTCCGTGATCTTATTGCAGCTTCTGGTGAGGGCAATAAGAGAGCAAAGCTTGCTATGGATATGATTGCATATCGTATCGCTAAGTATGTTGGTGCATACGCAGCTGCTATGAATGGTGTAGATATGATTTGCTTCACAGCAGGTCTTGGAGAGAACAATGCAGGTCTTCGTCAGGCTGTATGTAATCACCTTGGATTCATGGGCGTTGAGCTTGATGCTTCTAGAAACGATGGTCCTTCAGAGGATAAGCTTATTTCTGCAGATTCTTCAAAGGTAAAGGTATATGTTATCCCTACAAATGAAGAAGTTATGATTGCTAGAGATACAGCAGCTATTGTTGCTGGTAAATAATTAGCAAATATATTGTTAATTTTTGATAAAAGTATTTGACAACTATATTTATGCTATGTATAATTGACAAAGTGTGGATAGGAGATATTTATGAAGATTTCTATTAAAGATATTACTTCATTAACTGATGCAAGTAAGAAATTCGCAGGTTCCTGCGACATTAAAGATTTTTCTTATCTTGGCAGTGAATTTTCTATCAATCACATAGAGCCATTTGAAGTAGTTTTATCTATGATAGGCAATGGAAAGTTACATATCATTTTTAGTTCAGAGGTTACAATTTCTGGAGCGTGTGATAGGTGCTTGACACAGGTTACTTTTAAGGTGCCGGTATCTGTTGATGAAACCATTCAGGTTTCTGATGGAGAGGTGGTTCCTGATGAAGAGCTTGGTCCTTATTCATTCGTTGATGGCGAGGACATTGTTGTAGATGAACTAATTTTAAACGAGATCTTAGTGAATTTCCCGGCAAAGATATTGTGCCAGGATGACTGCAAGGGTATTTGCCCTGTTTGCGGTAAGAATCGTAACATTGAGTCTTGTGGCTGCGATGATACAGTCTTAGATCCTAGAATGGCACAATTTTTAGATGTCTTTAATAGCTTTAAGGAGGTGAAATAGCATGTCTATTTGTCCAAAGAACAAATCTTCTAAGGGAAGAAGAGATAAAAGAAGAGCAAATTGGAAGATGAGCAACCCTACTCTTGTTAAGTGCAGCAAGTGCGGCGAGCTTATGGTACCACACAGAGTTTGCAAGAACTGTGGTTCATACAACAAAAAAGAAATCATTACTGTAGAATAATTTACGTATTGAGTCGCCCCTCGTTTACTCGAGGGGCTTTCTTTTTGAAGTCATTTCAAGTATACTTTTTACAGTATGTAAGAAAGGGAACGTTATGGGCGAATATACAGTTGTAGCACTTGATGCCATGGGTGGAGATAATGCTCCTTCTGAGATGGTAAAGGGTGCGGTAGATGCAGTAAATCTTAATAAAGAGGTTAAGGTTATTCTTGTTGGAAAGGAAGATGTTATCAAGTCTGAGCTACAGGCCTATTCTTATCCAGAAGAGCAAATTGAAATAAAAAATGCTACTGAGGTTATCGAGACAGCAGAGCATCCAGTTATGGCTATCAAGCGTAAAAAGGATTCATCTATGGTAGTAGGGCTTCATCTTGTTAAGGATGGGGAGGCAGATGCTTTTGTCTCTGCTGGTAATTCTGGCGCGCTTCTTACTGGTGGTCTGGGAATCGTTGGACGTATTCGCGGTATTGAGCGAGCTCCATTTGGTGCGTTGTTCCCAGTTAAGACTGGTGTGGCGCTTCTTGCTGATTCAGGAGCGAATGTTGATTGTCGTGCTAGCCATCTTGTGCAGTTTGCAAAGATGGGCAGCATTTATATGGAAAAGGTAGTTGGTATTAAAAATCCTCGTGTAGCAATTGTTAATGTAGGCGCAGAGGATGAAAAGGGAAATGCTCTTGTAAAAGAGACAATGCCACTCCTTAGAGAATGCAAAGATATTAATTTTATTGGAAGTATCGAAGCTAGAAATATTCCTAATGGTGATGCTGACGTAATTGTTTGCGATGGATTCGTAGGAAATGTTATTTTAAAGCTCTATGAAGGCTTAGCAAGTACTCTTGTTTCTGTCATCAAGGGTGGTCTAATGAGTACACTTCGTTCTAAGATTGGTGCAGCACTAGCACTTCCAGCGCTTAAGAAGACATTAAAGAGCTTTGATGCCACTGAGTATGGCGGAGCACCGCTTCTTGGATTAAAGGGGCTTGTTGTTAAGACTCATGGTAGTGCCAAAGCTGGAGAAGTAAAGAATACTATTTTCCAGTGCCTTGCTTTCAAAGAACAAAAGATTAATGAGCATATTCAAAATAATATTGTTATAGATAACAAAAAGGAGGAATAAGAAATGGAATTTGATTTATTGAAGGAGATTATTGCAGAGGTATTAAATGTAGATACAGCTGAGATTAAGCCTGAGACAACATTTGTTGATGATTTAGGTGCAGATTCTCTCGATGTTTTCCAGATTATCATGGGCGTTGAGGAAGAGCTTGATATCGAAGTACTGTATTGATCAATTA
>JAFYYE010000075.1 GCA_017557715.1 Pseudobutyrivibrio sp. | reverse complement strand
GAACATGACCCAGCTTGGTATCGACAAGGCAAGGGATATGATTGAAAATAGCGAATTGATTAACGACAGAGTTTTGGTGGTATACCTTCCAGAACTGCATGAGTCCCTTGCGGGAATTGTGGCTGGTAGAATTCGTGAGATGTACAGCAAGCCTGTTCTTGTGATTACAGATGCAGAAGATGGGGCGAAGGGAAGTGGACGTTCTATCCCTGCATACAACATGTTCGAAGAGCTTACAGGCGTTAAGGACGTATTTACGAAGTTTGGTGGGCACCCTATGGCAGCAGGAGTTTCTCTACCAACTGAAAAGATAGACGAGCTTCGCACTCGACTTAACGAGCGATGCACTTTGACTGAGGATGACATGCAGGAGGTTATTAAAATCGATTGCGATATGCCATTGTCATATATTACAGAGGAACTTATAGATAGTCTTGATATGCTGGCTCCTTTTGGCACTGGAAACACAAAGCCTTTATTTGCTCTTAGAAATGTTCCTATCCTTAAGGCTGCTTATATAGGTAAGGAAGGTCAGTATTTAAGACTTACAGTAGGCACTGAAAACGGTGGCACTATGACTGCCATGCTTTTTAGAAATGTTCCAGAATTCGAATCCGCAATTATTGATAAGTTTGGTCCTGATTCATGGAATCAAGTGTGCGCAGGCCAAACAACAAGCGTAAATATGAATATTATTTACGAGCCAACTATCAATGAATTCCGCGGAAATAGAAGCATTCAGATAATGATTGAGAACTTTAAATAACTTTAAACCCAATTTAGTATTCTTATAGAAACATCGCAAAAATTCGGTTCATAAAAAATTAAATCTATGATAAAATCCTCCTTAGAAATACTTTATAGGGAGGATATTTTATTATGGGAAATGTTCTTGTAGCTCAATCAGGTGGCCCTACTGTGGCTATCAACGCCAGTCTTGCTGGTGTAATCGAGGGAACACTTGGCTCACGATATGACAAGATTTACGGTTCTATCAATGGCATTCTTGGAATCAAGAATGACAATGTTATCGACCTCACTTCTGTTGTAGCAAAAGACCCTCGCTTCCTGAAGCGTCTCAAAACAACTCCTGCAATGTATCTCGGCTCATGCCGCTTTAAGCTACCTAGTGTAGACTCAAATGATCCTATCTATGATTCCCTTTTTGAACAGTTTAAAAAGTATGACATTGAAGCATTTTTCTATATTGGTGGAAATGATTCTATGGATACAGTGGATAAGCTTTCTGCTTATGCTACAAAGATTGGTTCAAATATCAGATTCGTAGGTGTACCAAAGACAGTCGACAATGATCTTTGTGTTACTGATCACACACCAGGTTTCGGCTCAGCTGCAAAATACATTGCTACATCCACAATGGAAGTTATCTTCGATGCTCAGATTTACGACAATCCTAGTGTTACAATCATCGAAGTGATGGGACGTGATGCAGGATGGCTTACAGCCGCAACTGCTCTTGCTAAGAATGAGTGTTGCGATGGCCCGGATCTCATTTATTTACCAGAGGTTCCATTTGATAAGGAACAGTTTATCAGAGATTTGGCAGGCCTTCTCAAGGAAAAGAACAACATCGTTGTTGCTGTTTCTGAGGGAATCAGAGATGCAGAAGGAGAGTACATCTCAGCATCTACAGGCACATTAGACAATTTTGGACATGCACAGCTTTCAGGCGCAGGAAAGACTTTAGAGTACCTTGTTAAGGAAAAATTGGGGGTTAAGGTTCGCTCTATCGAAGTCAATGTTCTTCAGCGTGCAGCTGCACATATGTCCAGTCTTACAGATATCAACGAGTCAGAAGCTATCGGCAAAAAGGCTGTTGATATTGCAGAAGAAGGCGTTACTGGCGCGATGGTAACTATGGAGCGCGTAAGTAATGTACCTTATGAAATTAAGCTTAATTATGCGAAGATTCATGATATTGCCAATGAGGCTAAGGAAGTGCCACAGGATTGGATTAATCCTGAGCACAATGGAGTAACCTCAGATATGGTGATGTACTTGAAGCCACTTGTAATTGGACTTCCAGATGTGGAGTACAAGGATGGTCTTCCAGTATATGTTTCTCGCGAATGCGAAGGCAAACATTTTTAAATAACATTTAAAAGCAGTCTGTTATAGTCTCTTTCTTCTAAAAGTGATAGAACGCGTCTTGCGTGGCTATACTGAGTGCGATTGATAGAAATAACACAGACTTTGTTGGCGCCGTTGTAATTTCTTCTGCGGAAGAAAGGAACACGGTGCCAATTTTTTGAAAATGGCACTGACTGCTCAAGTAATAAATCGGATGTGCGATTGGAGACTATGCGATTTGTAGTCTCACAAAGCACAATATCCTTGCCTATATTTTTCGACATTTTAGGCTTCTTCTTCATTTCAAACGACCTCTTAACTAATATGAATATCTATTGTTTTTCCCATTGACGAAGCAACTTTAACCAAAAAATCCAAGGATGGATTGTATTTTCCACTCTCCATCCGGGAGATATTGGATTTTTGGGTGCCCGCGCGCTGGGCTACGATTTCCTGGGTAAGATTAAGCTGACGTCTTGTGGCACGAAGCTCCTGAGCTATAGACTGACGAGCTGTAAGAGCTTGAGGGGTAATTACCCCGTTAGAATAACGATTTTTCATGGTTCACCTCATATAAATAAGTTATCATATATGATACCACGGAGCAATAGAATTCACAATAAAAACTTGAATTTTTTTTGAAAAAATGGGGCAATAGTAACCCTTTTTTATGAGGGTGAAATGTACTATAATCTTAAATGGAAAACTTTTAAGAATTGATAATCAGTTCGTAAATATATATGTGGAGGGAGCTTATGGTTGGAAAGAAACAACGTTTTAGAACGGCAATTTTAGTACTCATCCTTGCAGTTGCCATCGTAGGTGGCGTATTTGCAATTAGTTATTTCAAAGGCGGAGTTACATTCCCGTGGCAGATAGCTACTGCTGAGCAGGAACAGGAGCAAGCTGTTACTGAGCCAGCAAAAGAAGAGCCTAAGCTTGTTGTTAAGGAAAAGCAGGAGGCTGAGGAAAAGAAAGAAGAACCAAAGGAAGAGCAAAAAGAAGAGCCTAAGGAAGAAGAGAAGACTGAGGATGAAGCTGTTGTTCAGACAGGTTGTCAGTTGGATTATTATGGTTCTCTCCATGTTGAAGATGGAAAGCTTTATGATGAAGTTCGAAATGAAGTAAGACTTACAGGCATCAGCACTAATAATCTTAGCTGGTACCCAGATTTTGCTTCTGCAGATTCTATAAAGTTTCTCAAATCAAATTTGGGAATCAACGTAATCAGACTGGCTTTATTTACCAGTGATTATGATGGATATTGTGTGGCAGGAGCTGACAAACAGCAGGAACTTAAGAAAATCATTGATGAGGCAGTTCAGGCAGCCACTGATAATGAAATGTACGTTATTTTAGATTGGCACACATTAAACGATGCTAATCCTAACGAGTATAAATCAGAGGCTATACAGTTCTTTGGAGAGATGGTTCGTAAATACGAATCAAATGATAATGTCATTTACGAAATTTGCAATGAGCCAAATGATGATACTACCTGGGAAGATATCAAGGCATATGCAAAAGAAGTTATTCCAGTAATAAGACGTGTTAACAGAACTGCACTTATTCTTGTTGGAACACCAGAAGGATGCACTGATTTAGATTCAGCATTAGCTGATCCATTAGATTCAGATGCATTCGGTACTAATATTATGTATACATATCATTTCAACGCTAGAACACAGAAGTCAAGCGATAGAAATACACTTAGCAATGCTTTAGAGGATGGTTTGCCTGTATTTATTTCACAATTCAGTTATTATTCAGCTGATGGTGTTGGCGATTTGGACAAACACGAAGCAGCAAGATGGGATGATTTATTGGATGAGTATAATCTTTCATCATGCATATGGAACTTATCAAATAGCGATGAGGGCTCAGCTTTAATTAATCATTCCTGTGACAAAAATTATGATTTTAATTATGATGATTTGTCAGAACAGGGAAAGCATTTCTTTGATAAGCTTTCCGAAAATAGAAAAAAAGCAGAAATCCCTGAAAAGGATGAAATAAAAGATAGTAAGGAGATAAAAAGAAGATGACAACTAATGAGAAAATCGCAGCTTTGCGTGATTTAATGAAAGAGAGAGGTATTGATATGTACCTCATCCCAACAGACGATTTTCATTCATCTGAATATGTAGGAGAGCACTTTAAGGCTCGTAGTTTTATGACCGGCTTTACCGGTTCAGCTGGTACAGCAGTTATCACATTAAAGGAGGCACACCTTTGGGCCGATGGGCGTTATTTCGTTCAGGCTGCAAAGCAGATTGCTGATTCAGAAGTTATTTTAGAGAGAATCGGTGAGCCAGGTGTCCCTGAGGTAGAAGAATTTATCGAGCAGAACTTTGTAGATGGCGGATGCCTTGGATTTGATGGACGCTGTGTTTCTGCTAAGAATGCTGCAAAGTACTTTGAAATCGCTCAGAAGAAGGGTGGAGAGCTCGCTACTACAGAAGATTTGGTAGACAAGATTTGGACAGACCGTCCAGAGCTTCCAAAGGCTACAACATGGCTTCTTGAGGATCAGTTCTCAGGTGAGACAATGGATTCAAAGATTTCCCGCATCCGTGAGGAAATGAAAAAGCAGGGAGCTGATGCTCATCTTGTTACAGCACTTTATGACATTGCTTATATTTTAAACATTCGTGGAAATGATATTGAAAGCGTACCTGTTTTCCTTTCATTCCTCATTATTACAGATGATAGCGTAATTCTTTTCACTGACACAACAAATTGGCCAGCTGAGGTAATGAGCTATCTAAACGACAAGGGTGTAAAGCTTTACCCATACGATATGATTTATCATTATCTTCAGAGTGCAGATATGGCAGACAGAAGAGTTCTCCTTGATCAGTCTATCGTAAATTACAATATGATTAAGGCACTTGAGGGTTCAGCAAAGATTATCGATGGCAAGAATCCATCAGAGCTTATGCGTGCAATCAAGAATGAGACAGAAATAAAAAATACAAAGCTGGCTCATATAAAGGATGGCGTTGCTTGTACAAAGGCTATCAAGTGGGTTAAGGAAAACATCGGCAAGGAGCCAATGACTGAGATTACAGTTTCGGATTATTATGAGGCTCGCCGTAAGGAGCAGGAGAATTTTGTAGAGCTTTCATTTGGCACAATCTCTGCTTACGGACCAAACGCTGCAATGATGCACTACAGCGCAAAGGCTGGTAGCGAGGCTACACTTAAGCCAGAAGGATTCTTACTTGTAGATTCAGGTGCACATTTCCTTGAGGGTACTACAGATATTACACGTACAATTGCACTTGGAGAGCTTACACAGCAGATGAAGGAGTACTACACAGTAGTTCTTCGTTGTCACTTAAGACTTCTTGCTGCAAACTTCCCTAAGGGAGTTACAGGAGCAAACCTTGATATTCTTTCTCGTGGTCCAGTTTGGGATATGGGACTTGATTATCGTTGTGGTACAGGTCATGGTGTCGGCCACATCTTAAATGTTCACGAAGGACCAAACCGTTTCCACTGGAGAGTTCTTAAGGGACAGAATTCTGCTGAGATTCAGCCAGGTATGATTACAACAGACGAGCCAGGTCTTTACATTGAGGACGGTTTTGGAATTCGTATTGAAAACGAGCTTCTTTGTGTAGCAGGTGAGACTACAGAGTACGGTGATTTCCGTCACTTCGAGGCTATCACATACTGCCCAATCGACCTCGATCCAGTTATCCCAGAGATGATGACTGAGGCAGAGAAGAAGACATTAAACGAGTATCACGCAATGGTTCGCGAAACACTTAAGCCATACCTCAGCGAAGAGGAGTACGCATGGCTTGAAAAAGAGACTAGGGAGATTTAATGAGTAAATTACTTTTAATTGATGGCCATAGTATTGCCAACCGTGCATTCTACGGAGTCCCAGATCTTACCAATAGCGCCGGCGAACACACCGGCGCCATCTTTGGGTTCCTCAATATGATGCTTAAATTCATAGATGATGAGCAGCCGGACAACTTTGCAGTGGCATTTGATGTTTCGGCACCTACCTTTAGACACAAGATGTTTGATGCCTACAAGGGCACCAGAAAGCCTATGCTTCCAGAGCTTAAAGAGCAGATTCCTCGCATTCAGGAAATGCTAAAGGCGATGGGGGTTCCAGTCATCACAAAGGAAGGCTGGGAGGCTGATGACATCCTTGGAACTCTTGCAAGAATGGGAGAGGAAAAGGGATTCGATGTAACAATCGTTTCAGGGGACCGAGATCTTTTACAGCTGGCTACTGACAAGGTCAAAATTTCCATTCCTAAGACAAAAAAGGGTGGAACTGAAATTGAAAACTATTATGCTGCTGATGTTAAGGAAACTTATGGTGTTACACCAAAGCAGTTTATAGATGTAAAGGCACTTCAGGGAGATACCAGTGATAACATCCCAGGTGTAGAGGGCATCGGTCCTAAGACAGCTGAAAAATGGATTGCAGAGTATGGCTCTATTGAGGAATGTCATGCCCATGTAGATGAAATGAAAAAGGGCAAGGTCCTTCAGAATTTTATCGACCAGTGGGATATGGCTGTGCTTTCAAAGGAGCTTGCTACTATCAATGTATATGCTCCAATCGAACTGGAGGAAGGTAGTACAAAGCTTGAGAATCTTTTTACAGAGGAGGCATATCTTCTTTGTAAACGTTATGAGCTTAAAAAGCTTCTTCCACGATTTGAAAACACAGACACTGCAAAGGTTCAGGATAAAACTTCTGAAACCTTTAAACGTATATACGATTTAACTGAAGTAGAAGATTTCTTTGCTCAGTTAAAAAAGGCTGGTAAGGATTTTGTTGGAGCCAGCATTATGGCTACTGATGATAAGGTTATAAAGGGCGCAGCATTTTCTGTTGGAGATGAGACAATTTATGTTGAATGCGCTGGCTTTATCTCAGATGATTATTTAGCTCACAAGCTTATTGAGGTGAGCAAGGCAGGAGTGAAGCTTTGCTTCTGGGATTTAAAGAACGCTATGCACCTTTTGTTTGAACGACTTAGTGCAGATGAAAAGGCAGCTGTTCTTGATAAGGGCGGTAAGCCTGAGATTTTCCCAAATGCCTGCGATGTTGCTATAGCAGCATATTTATTGAATCCAATTAAGAATGCATACACAGCTGATGATGTGGCCAGCGAAACACTTGGCATTATCATTCCAGCCCAGACAGATTTGTTTGGAAAGAAGAAGCTTAATGATGCTCTTAATGATGATTCTCTTCTTGATGCAGTTACAACCTTTGCATGCTACAACGCTTATGTTGCATTCGCATCTTATGAAAAGGTTATAGCTCAGGTTAAGGAAGAGGGAATGCTTGATATCTATGAAAAGATTGAGCTTCCACTTGCTTACACATTATTTGATATGGAGCTTCAGGGCATTGCCATGGATGCAAAAGCATTGGCAGAATATGGCTCTAGACTTGCTACAAGAATTGCAGAGCTTGAGAAAAGTATTTACAGCCAGGCAGGTGAAGAGTTCAACATCAATTCGCCAAAGCAGCTTGGTGTAATTCTTTTTGAGAAGATGGGAATTCAGGGCGGAAAGAAGACAAAGACTGGTTATTCTACCGCGGCAGATGTACTAGAAGAACTTTCTTCCACAAATCCTATAATTTGTGATATATTAGAGTACAGGCAATTGGCAAAGCTCAAGAGCACTTATGCAGACGGCTTGGCAGCATGCTTAGATTCTGATGGTAGAATTCGTTCTACATTTATGCAGACAGTTACAGCTACAGGTCGTATAAGCTCAACAGAGCCAAATCTTCAGAATATCCCAATTAGAATGGAGCTTGGACGAGAAATCAGAAAGGTGTTCCATCCAAAGGAAAATTGCGTTTTCCTTGATGCGGATTATTCTCAGATTGAGCTTAGAGTTTTGGCACACATGTCTGGTGATGAAAATCTTATCGGTGCATTTAAGGCAGGACAGGATATTCATCGTTCCACAGCATCACTTGTGTTCAATACACCGTTTGACGAGGTTACAGATTTACAGCGCCGCAGTGCAAAGGCTGTAAACTTTGGAATCGTTTATGGTATCAGTGCTTTTGGTTTGGCAAAGGATATTGGTGTAGGTCGCAAGGAAGCGCAGGAATATATTGATAATTATTTTGTAGCTTATCCAAAGATGCATGAATTTTTGGAGGGATTGAAAGCAGGAGCAAAGGAGAATGGCTATGTTACCACTATGTATGGCAGACGTCGTCCTATTCCAGAACTCAGCTCATCTAATTTCATGCAGAAGCAGTTTGGAGAGAGAGTAGCTATGAACTCTCCAATTCAGGGAACAGCTGCAGATATAATTAAGATTGCCATGGTTAATGTCCATGACAGATTGTTAAAAGAGGGCTTAAAGTCAAAGCTTCTTTTACAGGTTCACGATGAACTCTTGGTGGAAACACTTGAGTCAGAACGCCCACAGGTTGAAAAGCTTATTGCTGAGGAAATGGAAAATGCGGCGAAGCTTTCAGTGGACTTAGAAATCGATATGAATTCTGGAAAGACATGGGCTGAAGCACACTAAATGCAATTTGCATGGGTGCAGCCTTCACGTTTTTTCGAAGAATTTATATAAAAAATAGGGAGAGTATAAAGCATCATTGTATTAGGAGGATATTGAAAATGTTTCCAAGAAAACAAATCAAAGCAAATGCCAGAGCAGCTTTATCAGCTAATTACTGGCCAGTAGTAGGTTATCCATTTTTATTGGGGCTGTTGTTGGTAGTTGTACTTTCTATTGTAAGTGCTAAGTCAATTATAAATTTGGCTGGTGCTGCAAGTACATCTTCATTTGCCACAGCTGAAGCAGCATTGGCAGCCGGTACTGGAACAACACTTGCTACAGATACCATTACAATTCTTTTATCAATTTTTGTCCTTAATGTTATTGCAGTTGGTCAGATGTATTTCTACTTCAAGTTTTACAGTGGATCAAGAGCAGACTTCGGTACATTCTTTGATGGCTTTAAGAATGGTCAGTATTGGCACAACGTTGGTGGTATGTTCCTTATGACATTATATATTTGTCTTTGGACAATGCTTTTCTGCCTTCCAGGAGCAATTCTTATTGGATTTGGCGCAGGAATGCTTTTTGTTGATTCAGGAGCAGGCGCGGTCTTACTTGTTATTGGAGTAATCCTTTATATTGTGAGTATCGTTGTTGCTTTTATTAAGGCATATCAGTACAGCATGATTCCTTATCTACTCATTGATAAGCCAGAATTTACTGTTAAAGAGTGCTTTGCGATGACAAAGAAGATGACAAAGGGAAATAAGTGGAGTCTTTTCGTATTAGATCTTTCATTTATCGGATGGATTTTACTTTCATGTCTTACATTATTCATTTTAGCAATCTTCTATGTTTCGCCTTACATGAATCTTGCAAAGGCTGGAGCATATGATTATCTCAAGAGAGTTCATATGCCTGAGGCAGTAAATGAGGGACCTGTATTCCAGTCTGCTAGCTATGAAGCAAATTATACAGGTGAGTCTACAAACAATAACGACAATATGTTTGACGAGTAAAATATGAAATTTATCGGAATTACAGGGGGCATCGGCGCTGGCAAAAGCACGGTGCTCTCTTTATTAAAAGAAAACTTTAATTGCAAAGTGGTGCTGGCGGATGAGGTAGCAGCACAGCTTATGACAAGCGGTCATAAGTGTTTTGATGAGGTAGTGGCTCTTGATTGGCCTACCTCTATTTTGGATGTGTCTGGCGAGATAGATAGACCTCTAATGGCGAAGTATATGTTTTCTGATGATAATCTTCTTAGAGGTGTAAACGCCATAGTTCATCCTGCTGTAGAAAAAGAAGTACTAAATCAGGTAGATGAAGAAAAAGAAAAGCACAATATAGAGTATTTTTTCTTGGAAGCTGCATTGTTAATAGAATGTGGATATGGTAAACTTGTGGATGAGATGTGGTATATATATGCCAGCCCTCAGGTGCGCGAAAAACGCCTGATGGAATCTAGGGGTTATTCAAAGGAACGCATTGCAAATACTATGAAATCTCAGCGTAGCGACGCTAGTTTTAGAGAGCATTGTGATCATGTTATCGATAATAGTGGTTCGAAAGAAGAGACACTTTCTCAGCTTAGAACTTTACTTAGATAGATAATCAAAAAGGGGATTTTTATATGGAAGAGAAGGACATTGTTTTTGGCTTGGACATTGGTACAAGAAACGTCATCGGTACAGTTGGCTATCTTGACGGAAAGGATTTTCACGTTATCGCCCAGACTTTGCGTGAGCACGACACACGTGCCATGCTTGATGGTCAGATTCACGATATAGGTCGTGTTGGCGCCACCTGCGAGGAAGTTAAAAAAGAGCTGGAAAGCATGACAGGCTTCACACTTACTGAAGTTTGTATAGCTGCTGCTGGTCGTGTGCTTCGTACAATCACCACACATGTTGATTTGGAATATCCAGAGGAGACAGTCGTTTCTGGTGAGGATTTGCACACTTTGGATATGCTTGGAATCGAGCAGGCGGGCAAAGAAATCAAAGGCGGAGACGAGGATAATAAATACAAGTTCTTCTGCGTAGGCTATTCTACGGTCAGATATTATCTTAATGGGGAACCATTCTCATCACTGGAGGACCATAAGGCAGATGTTATCGGTGAGGATATCATCGTTACATTTCTTCCTGAGGATGTTGTTGATGGTCTTTATTCTGCTGTGGGTAAGGCAGGTCTTTCAGTTGCCAACCTCACATTGGAGCCTATCGCAGCTATCAACGTAGCTATTCCACAGAGCTTCAGAATGCTTAATATTGCCCTTATAGATGTGGGCGCAGGTACATCTGATATCTGTGTTACAAAAGATGGAAGTATCATTGCTTATGGCATGATTCCTATGGCAGGCGATGAGCTTACAGAATCTTTGGTGCACGAATTCCTTGTTGATTTTGCCACTGCGGAGCAGATTAAGCGTGCGTCTACAGAAGGCGGAGAGATTACCTATGAGGATATCATGGGCATCAAGCATACTATTAAATCTGAGGAAGTATACAAGCTCACTAATCCAATCATGGAAAAGATTGCCAGTGAAGTGGCTGCAAAGATTAAAGAGCTTAATGGAGATAAATCAGTATCCGCTGCATTTGTTGTTGGTGGAGGTGGAAAGATTCATGGTTTCACTGATGCCCTTGCAAAGGATTTAAAGATTGTTCCTGAGCGTGTTGCTCTTCGTGGCGAGGAAGTCATGAAGAACGTCACTTTTGAGCAGAAGGAGATTAAAAAGGATTCACTTCTTGTTACTCCAATCGGTATCTGCTTGAATTATTTTGAGACAAAGAATAACTTCATCATGATTCATTTCAATGGTGATATGATGAAGCTTTACGATAATGGACAGCTTACAATTGTGGATGCAGCTATGCAGGCAGGTTTTTCTGCTGAGCAGCTTTTCCCACATCGTGGTCGTGAGATTAATTTCACAGTCAACGGCGTAGCACGTATGATTCGTGGTGTAGAGGGTGAGTCAGCTATTGTCAAAATGAATGGCAAGCCTGTTGGCATCAACACACCACTTGAGTTCAATAGCGACATTGAATTTATTCCATCTACAGTTGGCGAAGGTGGAAATGGAACTATTGCTGATTTGGCAGAGTTCACCACAGAGTATCTGTATTTTACAGTTTGTGGACACAGAGTAAAGTGTCCTAAGTTTGTTGAGGTTAATGGTTCGATGGAGCCACCTACATATTCAGTTAAGGATGGAGATGTTATCGAGACTCGTCCATTCTATACAGTCGGTCAGTTGGCCGAATTTATGGATGTGACTATCGATGACAGATATGAGATTTTAGTAAATCATCGTCCATCCAGCTTAGATTCTCTTGTATATGAGAATTTCGTTATCGATTGGACAACAACCACTCCGGTTGCTTACGCTGGTGATTATCTCGTAGAAGATAATGAAGGCCTTCCTGAGGAGTACGACATTGAAGTGGCACCTGAGAGTATCACTGATGTTCACACCAAGATGAAGGACGAGGCCACCGAGCTTCCAATCACAATCAATGGAAAGAAGCGTGTTCTCTGCGGAAAGAAGGATTACATCTTTGTAGATATCTACAACGTAATTAACTTCGACCCTAACGAGAGCAACGGGCGACCACTCATCACAAAGATAAATGGAAGACGATGCGGCTATTCCGATGAACTTCATGAGAATGATGAGATTGAGGTTTATTGGAATAATGATGTTTCAGTCTGAGCAAAGCGATAGACTGGAATATCAGGAGGCCTGCAGGGCGGGCCGACGATACAATGAAGCATAGGCTTCCCCTTGAGGTGTCAATAAAATAGAAAGTAGATATATTTAATAATGGATTTTTTTAGTATTGCAAGTGGTAGCAGCGGTAATTGCATTTGTGTGGGAGACGACAGCACACATGTAATGATTGATGCAGGTATTTCAGGAAAGCGCATAGAGGCGGGGATGAACAAATATGATTACACCACCGCCGATATGGCAGGACTCTTGGTGACTCACGAGCATTCCGATCACGTTTCGGGATTGGGAGTCATTGCCCGTAAATACCACATTCCAATTTACGGTACCGCAGCTACCATCAGAGCAATACGTTCTATGAAAAGTCTCGGGGCTATTGATGATACACTTTTTCATGTGATTAAGCCCGACGAGGATTTCTCTATAGGTAGTCTTATTATTCACCCATTTCATATTAGCCATGATGCGGCAGACCCAGTTGCATATCGTATTAAAAATGCCAAATCTAAGGTTGCAGTATGTACTGACTTAGGTTATTATGATGGCTATATTGTTGATAATTTAAAGGAATTGGATGCCTTACTGCTTGAGGCAAACCATGATATTCACATGCTTGAGGTGGGTTCATATCCTTATCCACTTAAGCAGAGAATTTTGGGCGACCATGGTCATTTGTCAAATGAGGCCAGCGGAAAGCTTTTGAGTTCCGTTCTTCATGACAATATCAAACATGTTTTCTTAGGGCATCTGTCTAATGAAAACAATTATCCCGACCTTGCGTACGAAACTGTACGCCTCGAGGTTACAATGGATGAGCGTACTCCGTACGACGCAAAGGATTTCAACATCACCGTCGCATCCCGTACGGACGTATCTGAAAGAATAATTATTTAAAGGAGAATTCTTATGGAAAACAAAGTTATTATTACTGTAGTAGGTAAGGATACTGTAGGTATCATCGCTAAAATCTGCACTTATTTAGCG
>JAFYYE010000074.1 GCA_017557715.1 Pseudobutyrivibrio sp. | reverse complement strand
TTAATAAAAAATAAAGTGATATAATCCGTGAGATTAAAACACATAAGTATAATATCATTATTTTATAGTACTGTCTTGTTAAATTAAGATAGAAGCAATTTTAATATCGGAGGATTCATGAAGAAAGTACTTAGGAAAATAAAATCAGGCCTTGTATGGCTTGGTGACACTATAAAAAAGCCATTTGTTATGCTGGCTAATTCAAAGGCTGCTCAGAGCTACAAGAGCAGCAAGTTCCACAAGACATGGTTAATGCTTTGGGATAAATATTCATTTTGGATGCACATTCCACTTTCACTTATTATCATCTTTGTGATGGAGTGGATGTCACGTCATTCCTTTAAGGCAGCATGCACATTCGTAGGAGATCACACAGGCCCATATTTGTTTAATGCATACTGTGTGTTTGTGGCTCTTTCAATTGTGTTCCTTAGCAAGAGACGTGGCTGGTGGCGAGTTTTCATCAGCATGATTTTCATCATCTTAGGAATTATAAACTGCGTCATCCTTTTAAATCGAGTATCACCATTTGGTTACACTGATTTATATATGATAGGAGACCTGCTTACAATGCAGGATTCCAACTACTTCTCACCACAGCAGGCTATGCTTGCTATTGTGGCGCTGATTATCTACATTATATTGATGGTGCTCTATGCATCAAAGGGACCTAAGAAAGAGAACGGAAAGCCATTCTGGCAGAGATTGATTCTTGTGGTTGCGTTATTCGTATCACTTTATCCATCTACAATACTTCTTAGAAATTCTGGAATTATGACATCTTATTTCGGAAACCTTGCACAGGGATACCTTGATTACGGTTATTTATATGGTTTCTCAACATCTGTTTTAGACAGAGGTATGAACAGACCATTCGGATATTCAGAGGCTAAAATTGACACTATCATTGAGAATGATGGGGCCTACATCCAGACACTTCAGACGGCAGATGGAAAGAATCCTAATATAGTAGTTATTCTTTTGGAATCATTCTATGATGTTTCAGAGTGCAAGTTCCTTGAGACTAGCGAGGACCCAATTCCATTTATCCATTCGTTGGAGCAGAACTACTCCACAGGTCACTGTATCGTGCCTGTAGTTGGTGCTGGTACATGTAACTCAGAGTTCGAGGTGCTTACAGGTCTCAGCTGTAACTTCTTCGGACCAGGTGAGTATCCACAGAAGACTATTCTTAAGCAGGTGGATGTTGAGAGTTATGCCGATGTTCTTTCAGAGCTTGGCTATGGCACTCACGTAGTTCACAACAATGGTGGTAATTTCTATTCTAGAAAGAACGCATTTGCCCAGATGGGATTTGATACTTTCACATCTAAGGAGATGCTTGATATTACAGAGTACACACCTCTTGGCAACTGGCCTACAGATGATATTCTTTTACAGGCTACCATGGATGCCATGGACACTACAGAGGGCAGCGATTTCGTTTACACAATCACTGTTGAGGGTCACGGCTCTTATCCAGAGTACGAAGTAGAGAAGGATCCTGAGATTAAGGTAAAGGCCAACGGCAAGACAGAAGGTCAGAATTACGCTTGGGAATACTATGTAAACCGTATTCACAACGTAGACGATTTTATTAAGCAGTACATTCAGGCATTTGACGAGCGTGGCGAGGACACACTTGTTATCATGTTTGGTGATCACCTTCCTACTATGGGCCTCACAAATGACGAGGTAGCTACAGGTGATTTATACAAGACAAAGTATTTCACATGGAATAACTTTGGAATGGAAAAGCAGGATATGGACCTTACTTCATATCAGCTTGTATCAGAGTATTTAAACAGACTTGGTATTCACAACGGAAACATTAATGGATATCATCAGACAGCTATGGCTGCCGGCAAGAAATACGGCACTAGCGAGTACATGAACGACCTTAGAATGCTTCAGTACGATATTATGTACGGCAACCGCTACACATATAAGGCTGGCAAGGAATATAAGCCTACAGACATCGTAATGGGCGTTAATGACGTAAATATAGACAGAGCATATTTCTTCAACGGAAAGCTTCACATTTACGGTGATGAATTTACAAAATGGTCTAAGGTATTTGTAAACGACGAGCAGGTTTCTACCAAATACGAATCAGGACAGGTTCTTACTATTAAGGCGTCCGATGTTAAGAATGGCGACAGGATTAAGGTTTGTCAGGTAGGTAGCTCCAATACAATCTTCCGTGAATCAAACGAATATGTAGTTTATGATCCCCATTATGTGGAAGAAACAGAGGAAGAGGAAATAGAAGAGAGTGCGGCGGAAGCCGATGGTGAATAAAAAAAAGAAGTTCCATCCGAATGGATGGAACTTCTTTTTTAGTATTCACCGTTTTTATATCTTGTGATAAGTTTCTCGATACGTCCGTATGGATTGAGAAGCTCTGAGATTGAGCACTCATGATTGAGAGTATCGATGATGTATGCGATGTATTTAGACATGTCGCACTTGATGAAGTAGTCCTTGTTCTGAACTTCTTCTGGAAGGTATGTAAGGTTTGTAGTAACAACACGGTAGATAATGCCGTCTTCAACAGCCTTATCAAACTTAGCCATACCGTTTGTGAAGAGTCCGAATGTGGCTACAACGAAGATGCGGTTAGCATTACGCTTTTTAAGCTCTGTAGCTACGTCTATCATTGATTCGCCAGAAGAAATCATATCATCTACGATGATAACGTCCTTGCCAGCTACGTCATTTCCAAGGAATTCGTGAGCGACGATAGGATTACGTCCATCAACGATGCGGCTGTAATCACGACGCTTGTAGAACATACCAACATTAACGCCTAAAACAGATGCCATATATACGGCACGCTTTGTACCACCTTCATCAGGTGAGATAATCATGAGATTATCGTTATCAAGCTTTAAGTCCTTGCAGTTCTTAAAGATGCCCTTAAGGAACTGGTAAGTAGGTGAAACTGTCTCAAAGCTATGAAGTGGAATCGCGTTCTGAACACGTGGGTCATGAGCATCAAATGTGATGATGTTGTCAACACCCATGTTAACAAGCTCCTGGAGTGCCATTGCACAATCGAGGGACTCACGAGCACTTCTGCGGTGCTGACGGCCTTCGTAAAGGAATGGGATGATAACAGTGATACGCTTTGCCTTGCCCATAGCAGCGGCAATGATACGCTTAAGGTCACAATAAATGTCGTCTGGACTCATGTGATTCTCGTGACCGCAAACAGTGTATGTGAGGCTGTAATTTGTAACATCAACTAAGATGTATAAATCAAGTCCACGAACAGACTGCTTAATAATACCCTTTGCTTCGCCTGAACCGAAACGTGGGCAATCGGCATCAACAATGTAGGAATCACTACGGTAACCTGCTAGAGTGATGATAGACTGGTCGCTTTTGCGCTCCTGTCTCCACTTAAGAAGGTAGTCATTAACTCGCTCCGCGATGGCTGTACAGCTCTTGTGTGGGATTAACCCAAGCTCAGCCATAGGTGGTGTGTTTTCCAACACGATTTCATTATTTGGCATTGTTTGCTCCTTGAAAAAAATATTTATTTATTCATCATTACTTTCTTAATACGAATATCATCACCGATAAGCCTGATGGCATCGTAATATGAAAATACTCGCGAAGTAATTCTTTCGCTATAAGTGTCTCTCATTTCTTCGAGAGAAAGATTTGTGGAAATTACGGTTGATTTATTTCTAAGTAACCTTTCGTTTAAACACTGGAATAGTTTGGTAATTTTGAAATTGTTAGGAAATTCAGTGCCTAAATCATCAATGATTAATAAGTCACA
>JAFYYE010000073.1 GCA_017557715.1 Pseudobutyrivibrio sp. | reverse complement strand
TTTGTCTCATCTGTAATGATCTTTGGTCCTGTGATATAATCACCGTACTCAGCTGTATTTGAAATAGAATATCTCATTCCAGCAAAGCCTGACTGATAGATAAGGTCAACGATGAGCTTCATCTCGTGAACGCACTCGAAGTAAGCATTTCTTGGGTCATAGCCAGCCTCAACAAGTGTATCAAAACCAGCCTGCATAAGAGCACAAACACCACCACAAAGAACTGCCTGCTCACCAAAGAGGTCTGTCTCTGTCTCTGTTCTGAATGTTGTCTCAAGAACACCAGCTCTAGCTCCACCAATACCAAGTGCATATGCAAGTGCAAGATCAAGAGCCTTTCCTGTAGCATCCTGCTCTACAGCAACAAGACAAGGAACACCCTTACCTGCCTGGTACTCTGAACGAACTGTGTGTCCTGGTCCCTTAGGAGCAATCATAGTAACATCAACATCAGCTGGTGGCTTGATGCAACCAAAGTGAATGTTGAAACCGTGAGCAAACATAAGCATGTTGCCTGCCTCAAGGTTTGGCTCGATGTCCTTCTTGTACATATCAGCCTGCTTCTCATCGTTGATAAGAATCATAATGATATCAGCTCTCTTTGCTGCTTCAGCTGCTGTATAAACTGTAAGTCCCTGCTTCTCAGCCTTAGCCCATGACTTTGAGCCTTCGTAAAGACCGATAATAACATCGCATCCACTCTCCTTAAGATTAAGAGCATGTGCGTGGCCCTGGCTACCATAACCAATAATAGCTATTGTCTTACCTTTCAAGAATGAAAGATTACAATCTTCCTGATAATAAATCTTTGCTTCCTGTGACATTCAATTATCCTCCTGTTTAGTTTATTATTTTTGATGTATTAAAGAATTACAACATCGTCGCTTCCTCGAGTAAGTCCTGTGAGACCTGTACGGGCAAGCTCTAAAATATCGTAATCACCAAGCATGTCTAAGAATGATTCAAGCTTTTTCTGTCCACCAGTGATTTCAAGAACCATTGAATCATGTGTAACATCAACAACCTTACCATGAAAAATCTCTACAATAGTAAGGACATCCTGTCTATCTGTACTTCTTGCTGAAATCTTTACAAGCATAAGCTCTCTTGTAACAGAAGTACCGTGCTCAAGCACCTTTAAATCTACTACATCCGTAAGCTTTGAAACCTGCTTTTCTATCTGCTCCAAAACCATTTCATCACCATGAGTAACAATAGTGACTCTGGTATATCTTGGATCAGCGGTAACGCCAGCTGAAAAGCTGTCTATATTGTACCCTCTTCGTGAAAATAAGCCTGAAATACGGCTTGTAAGACCTGGTGTATTCTCAACTAAAATAGAAAGAACTTTTGTAGACTCCATAAATTACACTCCTTTTCCACTTCACTACTGTGAAGCATGAAACTAAATAGAATTCTATCACAAACCATATATATGTCAATAAGAAGTTCAATTTTTATTAAATAATTAAAATAGGAAGTACTAAGAATTCTGTTAATAGTACTTCCCATCATACGGATTATATAAGCCCATCTGAATAGGTTGTCGTTTATCCTCGTAGCAAAGGGTGATGTAATAATCTCTAAATTCAAATCCCTGCTTTGTCCATTCGGTTTTTCCTTTTTCGCAATCGCAGTACTCGCTAAAATCCACCCATTGAAGCACCTGCATCAATGGCCTGTCCATCATCTTACAGGTGGCCTCCTTAAAGGTCCATACCTCAGTGAACTTTTTATTTACCTCACTCTTTTTAACTGACTCCAAATATTCCAAATCATATTTTGTAAAAAATCGCTTAACCAAATCCGGGTCGTAAGGTCTGATGCGCTCAACATCAATGCCAACCGGTTTATCTGAAATAGCCGCTACCGCAAAAAAATCAGCATGGCTAATACTAAAATCAACATTCTTAGGTTGAATGAAAATTGGTTTGCCTTGAGAGGTGTTTGAATAAACATAAGGGCGTTGGATGTGATTCTCCCAAAGGAGCTTTTCCAAAAGATGAGAAGCTCCAAGGCGCTCACACTTTCCCTTTAAGGTCTTTGCTTCATCAACATGAGCCCTACGTTGAGGACTAATCATGTCGTATACTTCATCAAAAATAAATGGATTTTGTAGTGGTTCGCAATTATATGCAGCCGCTTTAATCATAGATTCCCCTTTCTACTTTATACAAAGTATACCATAGTGAGTAAAAAGTATGTTAAAATTTGGTTAAATCAATGTTACTATTCATGGTAATTTTCGGGGTGAGTTTATGAATTTTCTTATATTTGAAATGAAAACTGTCTGCTACAATTCCTATCTCTATTTCGGGGATTCTCTTGGAAACGCCCTGACTCAGCTTGGTCATACGGTAGAATATTTTAAGGTAGATGAAAATCAGCTTGATGATTTAGAGCAATATGTTGGAATGCATTATGACGCCATGTTTGATTTCAACTCTGATTTGCCTAGAGCATTAATGGATGATGATACTTACTTTTTAGACCATGTAGATGCTCCTTTTTTCGATATAATTCTCGACCATCCTTTGTATCATCACGATTCTCTTAAACATAAAATCTCAAATTTTCACGTAGTATGTTTGGATGATAATCATAAAAAATATATACAAAAATACTATCCTCACATAAAATCCGTTACAGCAACCCCAATGACTGGAGAATTGGCTTTTGGCAAAGATCAAATAGATTGGGATAATTTTGAAAATCGTAATTACGATATTCTTTTTTCTGGTACCTACACAGCTCCTGCGCGTTTAGAAAAAGCCATTAACAATATGCCTGCACCTGTAGCTGAAACCGTTTATGAACTAATAGAAATGCTAAAGACTGACAGCACTCTTACCATAGAAAAAGCTGTAGATATGCTATCTGAAACAGATATATACGACTACATTAATCTGGATAAACCACTTCACACACAAACCTTTTATTTGGCTGATGCCTACGTAAGATGTTTAAACAGAAAAAAACTCGTGAAAGCACTGGATAAATGTGAGCATCCACTTCATCTTTTTGGAGCTCTTTGGGATGAGCTTCCACTTAAGCATGCCACAATACATAAAGAACTACCTTTTAATCTGACATTTACCGTATTTACGAAGGCAAAAATCTCAGTAAATATTATGCCTAATTTTAAAGCTGGAAGTCACGACAGAGTATTCTCTTCACAGCTAAATGGAGCTGTTACTCTTACTGACCCTACAATCTTGCTTGAAAAAGAATATCAAAATAATAAAAACATATTATTCTTTGATTTGAAAAATATAGATGAAGCCACTTTTATCGTGGACGAGAGCCTAAAGGATTTGGACAAGCTTAAAAAAATAGCCCAGGAAGGTTATGAAATAGCTTCAAAAAACCATACCTGGACTGAAATAACTAAAAAGTTATTAAGCGCAATATAAATTATTCCATGTTAAGCATTTCCTGGTAGAATGCGAAATAATCCTTTCTACCCTGCTTTGTAAATTCGATAGCAGTCCTTGGGTGCTGATTTAAAAGACCTGTTGTAAGGTACTGCATGTCATAACCCCAAACAATGCCCTGCTCCTTAAGTGGCACCATAAAGTCCTCTACGAACTTGATAGCATATCTTTCCTTATATTTAGGGTTCTTAAGGAATCCTAAGAGAAGCTCCATGGCACAGTTTCCAGCGCCACGTCCCATAGCACAGTATGTACCATCAAGGTAATCTACATTGTCACCAACAGCCTCTATCGTATTTGCGAATGCAAGCTTCTGATTATCATGGGCGTGCATACCAACCTTTTTACCATATTTAGCAGCAGCATTACAGTAAATATCTGCAATACGCTGAATCTGCTCTGGGTAAAGTGAACCATAGCTATCTACGATATAGACGCATGAAATTGGAGTCTGACAAACAATATCAAGAGCTGCCTTTACATCATCCATGGATGCTGTAGAAATAGCCATAATATTACATGTAGTCTCATAGCCCTTCTTTGCTGCATCTTCAATCATGGCAACAGCACCAGGAAGCTGGTGAAGGTAAGTTGCAACTCTGATTAAGTCAACTGGGCTTTCAGCCTTATCATGAATATCCTCTTTGTAGTTACATCTTCCAACATCTGCCATGATGGCAATCTTTAAATCTGTATCGTTGTCTCCGACAATCTTTCTAATATATTCATCAGATGAAAACTTCCATGGACCAAATTTTGACTCATCAAACTGCTCCTTATCAGCGCGATAACCCATCTCCATGTAATCAACCCCGGCCTTTACATTTGTTAAATAAAGAGCCTTTGCAAAATCATCTGAAAAATAAAAGTCATTAACAAGACCTCCATCTCTAAGTGTTGCATCGACTACACGTACACTCTCTCGTACTTCGAGAAGCGCTGAAATATCCTTCATCTTTATGTCCTCCGTTGTATATTTACTTTAGCGATTAAAAGCATTATAGTATCTCCTAGTATATCATACTAGGAGATACTGTCAACTATAATATTATTAAGTTCTAAAGGTATTCACAGAAAAATCAATTACTAAATCTTTGTAAAAATAGCTGTTTCCTCTTCAAGCTCTCCAGCTATCTTCTGGTTCTCGTCCATACGTTTAGAAATATTATCCATATCATATACCAGATTCTGAGTGCTTTCGGCTGCAGAAGAAACGCCCTTAACACCATCTTCTATGGCCGAGGTAATACTACTAATGGATTCTGCTATCTCTGTAAATGTATCCTTAAAACCTTCTGTTTTATCAGTAAAATCAGCCATAACCGATTCAATATAATCAGCATTATCCTTATACTTTTCACCATCTTCTACGAAACGTTCAAATTCTGGAAGAATAGAATTCTGCATGTAATCTACTAACTCATTTGCATTATCTGCAAGGTTATGAACCGCATTAACTACTACAGAGTTAATCTCCTGAATATTGGCAGCAGTCTGACGGCTGTTTTCTGCAAGACCACCAATCTCATCTGCAACAACTGCAAAGCCCTTACCAGCTTCACCTGCACGGGCCGCTTCGATTGAAGCATTAAGTGAAAGAAGATTAGTCTGACTGGCAATGCTCATAATATCATCAGTAAGTGAGTTAACCTGATCTACGCTCTGGCTATCAGTGATTGCCTGATTTAAAGCTGCAAGAATATCATCAACTTTCTTATTAGTCTCATCCATATTCTCTCTTGCATTCTGCTCCATCACGTCAGCATGCTCCTTCATGGTCTTAGAATATTCATTGATTTCACGGCTCTTCTCAGCCATTTCATCAACTTCGATTCTTACCTGCTCTGTATTGTTATTTATCATGCCAGCACTATTTGCAACCTCCTGCATGGTGGCAGAAAGCTCTTCTGTTAAAGCTGACAAATCCGAAGCACTGTCATTTGATGTTTTAACACTTCCCATAACATCATTAACTACCTTGTCCATAGCTGTTGAGTTATTGGTAATCATGATAAAAATACCCTGAAGACGTTCTATAAACTCATTAATACCGCGACTAAGCATTCCTATTTCATCGTTGTACTCAATCGTTAATCTTCTTGTTAGATCACCTTCTCTATTATTTATTCCATCAATAATTTCATGAAGCTCTGATTCCGCCCTAGTAACTGGGCGCAAAATTTTTCTGGCAACAACTATAACCGCCGCAATTACTGAAATTATACTTATAATTACAATTACCAAACTTGCAAAACTAGCAACCATATTTGCAGTAGATAAAGCCTGTCTTTGAGCGTCAGAATCAGTATGAATTGCTGCAATGACTTTATCTATATCCTGATTCAGCTTCTGTGCACTTTCGGCCACCTGACCGTTTGCTGTAGCGTAAGCATCCTTTGTTCTCTGATTAGCACTCTGTGCCAGAAGAATCATTATGGAATCCTTAAAGCTTTGGAAGTCAGCTTTCATTGTTTCAAAATTTGTATCTTCAGCGGCAAACTGATTTCCATACTCATCCATAGTACTATCCAAAACAGCTTCCTCTTCTTCTATCTTTAATACCACTGAAGTCATTGTGTCAAAATCAGTAGCAACTATATGAGAAAGTGCAAGTGAATGAATATCCTTAGCTGTCTGGCCAATTGTATCAAGCTCTGTTATTGCCACCATATATTCATCCGCAATCTTTGTTGCTGTATGATTAACCTTGCTCAGGTTAAAGAGTGCCATCACATTTGAAAAAATTGATAAGATTCCCAATAA
>JAFYYE010000072.1 GCA_017557715.1 Pseudobutyrivibrio sp. | reverse complement strand
GCTGCAATACCTGCAAGGATGTTGCAAACTCTGGTATCAACCTTTCTTGAATATGTCTGGCCTGATACTGGGTAGCAAGCCTCAAATCCCATCTTCTTTGCAATAGTTGGGTCGATCTTATCGATTGTATCGTGGTCGCCATTGAAAAGCTCAAGGAAGCTTGCCTGAGTACCTGTAGTACCCTTTGAACCAAGAAGCTTAAGAGTAGAAAGTACATAATCAAGGTCCTCAAGGTCCATCACGAACTCATTGAGCCAAAGAGTTGCACGCTTTCCTACTGTTGTAGGCTGTGCTGGCTGGAAATGAGTAAATGCAAGTGTAGGCTGTGCCTTATATTTTTCTGCAAATGCTGCAAGCTCTGCAATAACATTTACAAGCTTCTTTCTGATAAGAAGAAGTGCATCACGCATGATAATAATATCGGTATTATCGCCAACGTAACAGCTTGTAGCACCAAGGTGAATAATACCTGCTGCCTTTGGACACTGCTGTCCATAAGCATAAACGTGGCTCATTACATCATGACGAACTTCCTTCTCACGAGCCTTTGCAACATCATAGTTAATGTCTTCGATGTGCTGCTTCATCTCATCAATCATTTCCTGAGTGATTACTGGCTTTCCATCCTGAGAAAGTCCAAGCTCCATCTCTGTCTCAGCAAGTGCAATCCAAAGACGACGCCAAGTGGAAAACTTTTTATCCTGTGAGAAGATGTACTGCATCTCTTTGCTTGCATATCTCTCTGAAAGTGGGCTACTGTATCTATCTGTATTACTCATCATATTCTCCTCTAATATCTTTAGTTGGTGGGTCCATTGGGTAGTTGCCGTCGAAGCAACCATGGCAAATTTCTAATTCATCCACCATCTGTGGAAGGCGCTCGAAATTAAGGTAAGCTAAAGAATCAGCTCCTATAATCGCGCAAATTTCCTCGACAGAATGCTTGTAGGCAATAAGCTGCTCACGACATGGCACATCTGTACCGAAATAACATGGCCACAAGAATGGTGGCGATGAAATTCGAACGTGTACCTCTGTAGCGCCTGCATCTCTAAGCATCTTTACGATGCGGTCTGATGTAGTTCCGCGGACAATAGAATCATCAATCATAATGATTCGCTTACCATTAACAACCTCTCTTAAGGCATTAAGCTTAACTTGAACTGATGACTGTCTGCTGGCCTGCTTTGGCTTAATGAAGGTTCTTCCAACATAGCTGTTCTTAACGAAAGCAGTTCCGTAAGGAATGCCTGATTCCAAAGAATATCCTTGGGCAGCAGCATTTCCTGATTCGGGAACACCAACAACCAAATCAGCATCAACTGGTGAATCCTGCGCTAAGAAGCGACCTGCCTTGATTCGAGATTCGTACACAGAAATTCCATCTATATCAGAATCTGGTCTAGCAAAATAAATGTATTCAAAGATACAACGACCATGCTTTGACTTATCTACACATCTGCTCTTGTCAGATTTGATTCCAAAGTCCGGAGAAATAGTAACTATCTCACCTGGCTCAACATCACGAATGTACTCTGCACCAATTGTATCAAGAGCGCATGTCTCGGAAGCAATAACGTAGGCATTGTCACGCTTTCCAATGCAAAGAGGTCTGAAGCCCTGTGGGTCACGTGCTGCTATAAGCTTACGTGGACTCATAACAACAAGTGAATAAGCACCCTTAATCTTATCGCAGGTTCTGGCAACGGCTTCTTCTACAGTAGCACTCTTGAGTCGCTCTCTTGCAATAATATAAGCAATTGTTTCAGAATCAATTGTTGTCTGGAAAATAGCACCTGTCATTGAAAGCTCATCGCGAAGCTCCTCCGCATTAATGAGGTTTCCGTTGTGTGCCATTCCCAGCAAGCCCTTCCAATAAGAAAGTACAAGTGGCTGGGCATTCTCTCTGCAGGAAGAACCTGCAGTTGAATATCTAGTGTGACCTACACCGATATCACCGTGCATGCTATCCAAAATTTCTTGGCTAAACACTTCGTTTACAAGGCCCATATCTTTATGCAATGCATAGTTTCGCTTTGGGCCATTTGTATCAGAAACGGCGATGCCGCAGCTCTCCTGTCCTCTATGCTGCAAAGCAAAAAGGCCATAATAAATAGAGGAGGCAACATCTCCACCGTCAAAATCATACATAGCAAAGACGCCGCACTCCTCATGCAGTCCGTCCCATGGCATGTCCTTTAAGTTAAAATCTCCCATTAATTACTCCTATTACTTTAATCCGACATATTAAAGCCAGAATTTGTCATCGTTTTCACTATACTCTCCAAATTCTGTTTTAATATGTCTCCTTAAAAATTTTTAGATACTGAGTTCCTTGCCTGTAAGTAATTTGTAAGCTTCAAGGTATTTCGCAATCGTTTTATCGATTACATCCTGTGGAAGGAGGTAATCAGACTCTGGATTTGCCTTGAGCCAGTCGCGTACAAACTGCTTGTCGAAGGATGGCTGGCCGTGGCCTGCTTCGTATCCCTCTAGTGGCCAGAAGCGTGAGCTGTCTGGTGTAAGCATCTCGTCTGCAAGAACGATGTTGCCTTCCTCATCAAGACCAAACTCAAACTTTGTATCTGCAATGATGATACCCTTTGTAAGAGCATAATCAGCGCACTTCTTGTAAAGAGCAATTGTATTATCACGAAGAGCAGTTGCGTACTCTAAACCGTGACCTGGGAATTCTTTTTCAAGAACATCAATAGAACGCTCGAAAGAGATATTTTCATCATGATCACCAATTTCTGCTTTAGTAGATGGAGTGTAGATAGGCTCTGGAAGCTTATCAGATTCCTTGAGGCCCTCTAGAAGCTTTATGCCACAAACAGTACCGTTCTCCTTGTAGCTAGCCCAGCCTGAGCCTGTGATGTAACCTCGTACGATGCACTCGATTGGAAGCATTGTAAGCTTCTTGCACATCATTGCCTTTCCCTTATACTCTTCATTTCTGAAGAACTCAGGCATGTCGTTTACATCAGTTGAAAGCATGTGATTTGGAACGATGTCCTTTGTCAGGTCAAACCAGAACTTTGACATCTGTGTAAGAACTGCACCCTTATTAACAATCTTGTTCTTTAAAATAACATCGAATGCAGATATACGATCAGTTGCCACCATGATGATGCTATCTCCGTTGTCGTATACTTCTCTTACTTTTCCCTCTTTAATTGGTTTCATAATCAAATCCTCTCTCTTTTTATTTAGTTTATAAATATTATCCATGCCCCCTTAGGGGGCTGAATAATTATTTCTTAATTAAAAGTGACTTACCAGTCATCTCCTTTGGCTGCTCAAGACCCATAATCTCGATAAGTGTAGGAGCGATATCACACAATGCGCCGCCTTCGCGAAGTGTGTAAGCACTATCATAATTAACTAAGATAAATGGAACAGGATTTGTTGTGTGAGCTGTGTATGGCTCTCCTGTCTCATAATCAATCATCTTATCTGCATTACCGTGGTCAGCACAGATGAACATTGCTCCATCTACTTCTTTGATTGCTTCCACAGCATCTCCTACAAGTGAGTCTACACGCTCAACAGCCTTTACGGCTGCCTCTATGACGCCAGTATGACCTACCATATC
>JAFYYE010000071.1 GCA_017557715.1 Pseudobutyrivibrio sp. | reverse complement strand
CATTCAGGAAGAGTGGCAGATTATTCCAAAGAGATAGCCAAAAGGTATGGCTATGATGAGAAAAGGCAGGAGAAAATCTTTATGATGGGACTACTCCATGATGTTGGAAAAATAGGAGTTCCTGATGAGGTTATAAATAAGCCGGGCCGGCTTACAGACGAGGAGTTTGCCAAAATCAAAAAGCACCCAGGCATCGGTGGCAAGATTCTTAGCAATATCAAAGAAATGCCGGAGCTTGCAGCAGGCGCTAAATGGCATCATGAAAGATACGATGGCAAGGGTTATCCTGAGGGACTTTCAGCAGAAAATATTCCCGAAGAAGCCAGAATCATTGCAGTGGCAGACGCCTACGATGCCATGACCAGCAATCGAAGCTACAGAGGCTCCTTACCTCAGAGAATTGTTAGAAGTGAGATTGAAAAGGGCATGGGCAGCCAGTTTGACCCGAAGTTTGCGTCAATAATGCTTGAAATGATTGATGACGACAAAGAATATGTTATGCGGGATAATCCGGATACTATAGAGAATTTTAATAATGATTAGGGCTAGGGACATTCGTAGCCTTAGTTATTTTGAACTAGCGGTTGACAAATTGAACTGCTGGTGTTATATTTGTGCACAAGTTATAAAAACACCTCTTTTATTATCACTTTCGTGGCGAGTCGCCACGGTTTTCACATTGTAATTTTGATTTTATATATCATATTCGGATTGTATGAAGGCATTGAATTGCTGTTTTACGGAATTTCGGCAGTTTATGCGGAATTATTAAAGAAATCTAATAGGAATGTGGCAAGATATATGGATTTGCCAAACTCGCATGTGTATATTTCATACAGTAATGGTAGTCCTCAGTATTATTTAAAATCTGAAGGTAAGCCGAGGCAATATATTAAGAGGAAAGACGTTAGAAGTATTGCGAAATATGCTCAACGAGATTATGAAAATGAGATGAATAAGCATTTAATAATGTTAGAAAAGAAACTTATTCGTTTTTTAGATGGTTATGATATAGAGAAAATAAAGGAATATGATAACTTTTCTCCTGCAAAAAGAGCATTAATAAAACCATTAGTTTTTTCTGATTACGTATTTGCTGAGGAATGGTACAAAGAACACCCAGGACAACGTAATTCATACCCTGAAGAAGGGATGTACCAAACTAACCGTGGCGAGATGGTGCGCTCAAAATCAGAGAAGATTATAGCGGATGCGTTAGACAAGTATGGGGTTCCATATCAATATGAGCCAGTTTTAGAATTGGGATATAACACAGTTTATCCCGATTTTGCGGTGCTAAATTTGAGAACACGAAAGACATTGTATTGGGAGCATTTAGGAATTGTTTCGGATATGGAGTATGCTACAAAGAACTTTGTAAAGATGCAGAATTATGAGAAGAATGGATATCTTTTAGGCAAAGATTTGATTACTACAATGGAATCAACAGATATGCCAATAGATATAAAGCTTGTAGAGCAGAAAATAAAGGAGTTTTTGCTATAATATAACTATGCAACAAACTTTGAATTTAGTATACTAATTCAAAATAGCCAGCAGAATAAGGTGCAAAATGATATGAGGACAAAACATGTTGTAGTGCTTCCATATGATGAAAAATGGAAACAGGATTTTATAAATATAAAGAATGAATTGGTAGATGCACTTGGAACATTAGCGATTTCTATTGAGCATGTCGGTAGCACTTCTGTAGAGGGGTTGGCAGCGAAGCCAATTATTGATATAGATGTGGTGGTAAAACCTAATGATGTCGGTAAGGCAATAACAGCCTTAGAAAGCATTGGTTACATTTATGAAGGAAACCTTGGAATTGAAGGAAGAGAAGCATTCGCTTATGAAGGCAAAGGACATTTGATGACGCATCACCTGTATGTATGCCCTAAGGATTCTCAAGAGTTGAAAAGACATATTGATTTTAGGGATTATTTGAGAAGTCACCAGCAGGCTGTAGAAAAATATTGCAAGATAAAACTGGAAGCCGCAAAGCTATATCCTGATGATATTGAAAAATATATTGAACATAAGTCTCCAGTAATAGAGGAGATATATGCTTCTATGGGTATTACCAAATAGATTTATGTAATGGTGAATAACATGAAAGATTGGGGAAAAGAAAAGGATTATTTAACTAGCACCAGGCAGCATATGTGGAATGATGATTATTTTGAATTCCTTGTTAAGTTCGTGTGGAAGATAGATAAACCGGTAAAGATTATAGATTTTTGGCAGCTAGATGTCATGTGATTTCCTATGGCAGAAAGTAATCGTGTCTGAATCAGATAGCTGGAGGCATAAGGTATGCATTTTGTTGATGCAAAGGGAATTCTAACCACCAGTGGTGGGCACTATGGGATGAATATATATCGAGGATGCACACACGGCTGCATCTACTGTGATAGCAGAAGCAAATGCTATCAGTTTACCCATGCCTTCGAGGATATTGAGGTGAAGCAGAATGCACCGGAATTGCTGGAAATGGCTTTAAGGTCAAAGCGGAAGAAGTGCATGATTGGCACTGGGGCGATGTCAGATCCTTATATGCACTGCGAAGAGGAATTGCAGCTGACAAGGAAGTGCCTGGAAATTATTTTAGAGAATGGTTTCGGTTTGGCGATTCAGACAAAATCAGACAGGATTCTGCGTGATATTGATTTGCTTGATGAAATCAATAGAAACGCAAAATGCGTAGTGCAGATAACTCTTACAACTTATGACGATGAGTTATGTAAGATTCTGGAACCCAATGTCTGTAACACAAAGCGCCGTATAGAGGTGCTTGAGAAGATGCAGGAACGAGGGATTCCTACAGTTGTCTGGCTGACACCAATACTTCCTTATATAAATGATACAGAAGAAAATATCACAGCTATTCTGAATGAGTGTGTCAGAGCTGGAGTAAAGGGCGTAATAGATTTTGGAATGGGGCTCACCCTTCGTGAAGGTGACAGAGAGTATTATTACGCAGCACTGGATAAGCATTTCCCAGGAATGAAGGAGCGTTACATAAAGGAATATGGAAACGCCTATGAATTGCCAAGCCCTAATGCACAAGAGTTAACGAGAGTTTTCAAAAACATCTGTAAGAGTAACGGTATTATGTCAACGACGAAGGAATGTTTTGAATATATGAATGAACTGCCTGAGAGATATCAGCAAATGAGTTTGTTTGATTAAAACCCGTGATTTTCACGGGTTCTTTTTATATTCTGCTATGCAACAATCTGCGGATTTAGTATACTAATTGGAAATAGATGCCTAGATTGGAGGATGCTATGATTACTGGAATACATCATATTTCTATGAAATGCGGTTCGGAAGAAGAGCTGAAGAAGACAAAGGAATTCTACGTTGATTTGCTTGGGTTCAAAGTTATTAGAACATGGCCGGAAGGAATCATGATTGATGCGGGAAATACCCTGCTAGAAATCTTTACTAACGGCGAAGGAGTCAAGGAACTAGGGGCGATTCGTCATATCGCATTTGCGACCGATAATGTGGATGAAATAATTGAGAAGGTCAGATCAGCAGGGTACGAAGTATTCAAAGAGCCAAAAGATGTAGTGATTGCATCAACGCCGGAATTACCAGCAAGAGTAGCATTTTGTTATGGACCACTAGGAGAAGAAGTAGAATTCTTCCACGAAAAGTAAGGAAAGTAAAAATGGAGGGGTGAGCTATGAAGTATGTATGTGATGTTTGTGGTTATGTTTACGATGAAGAGCTGGGAGAGCCTGATTGGGATGTTGAGCCAGGAACAAAATTCGAAGATTTACCAGAGGATTTTGTATGCCCAGTTTGCCTGGTTGAAAAGGAATATTTCAAACCAGTAGAAGAGTAAGCTAATTCATAAGGAGGATTCTAATATGAAGGTATATTGCTATGAAAGATGCACAACTTGCAAGAAGGCTTTAAAGTGGTTAGATGATAACAAAATTAAGTACGAGCTCATCGATATCAAGGGTAATCATCCAGATGAGAAGACCCTTAGGGCAGCCCATAATAAAAGCGGCTTTGAGCTGAAGAAGTTTTTTAATACAAGCGGCCAGCTCTACAGACAGATGGAGCTCACAAAGAAATTACCAGAGATGTCTGATGATGAAAAATTCAAGCTTTTGGCATCGGACGGTATGCTTGTAAAGAGACCACTTGTTATTACAGATG
>JAFYYE010000070.1 GCA_017557715.1 Pseudobutyrivibrio sp. | reverse complement strand
GTAACCTGATATGTATCAAGCTCTGTATATGTGGCTGCAAGACGTTCAAAAGTATAACCGTAATCAATCATTCCCTGAATTTCTTTAGCCTCATTTTTGTCCGTAACGAAAAGCACATAGGCTTCCATTACACGAGCTTCATCCTCTGAAACTTCTTCATCAACTGAGTTCATTAGTTCTTTATAAACTTTTGATGCAAGAGCATATTTTTCATAGGCCTGTTCCACATCTTTTTTTCTAACTCCAGTGAAAGAACGCTCTGCAGAATTTAAAGAACTATAGTATTCTTTCGCAGCATCCTCACATGCTTTTTTTTCTGATTCTGTAAGAACAATTTCCTGCTCTTTCGCATAAAGATTTAGCACATATACTTTTGTCAGATGTTCAATAGTTAAATCTTTGATTGAACCAGTCATTGTGTCGGTATCAAAATTTTTATTCCAAAGATTAACTCCATCTACAGAACCGTAAATATTTTTTTCATTTAAAAGATAAAGAAGAGCTTCCTTTTTAGAGCACTTCATATCCCCAATTTTAAAGACAGTTCTACGTCCACTTGATGTGTCAAAATACACTGTCTTATCCTGGAATGTACAAGCTGTAAATGACATTGAAAGTGATGCCACAAGACATGCTGCACATAATCTTTTTAATAACTTTTTATTTCTCACTTTTATTTATCCCTCAACAATAAGATATCTTCCATCACCAATGGCAAAAACTTCTTCAGATGAAAGGATTTCATCCTCTGACATTCCTGTGATATCCATTGCATCTTCAAGATATTCAATTACTTCTTTTTTATTTTTGCAAACCACTGCACAGACATCTTCTAAAAACTCTGCTGCCTCCTGCTCATTAGAGGCTACCGCTTCTGGAAACAATTTTAGTTGGTTATCAAGGAAAGCCTTGATTGTTAATTTGTCGTACATATAGAAACTCCTTTCTCTAGTGCGAAGGAATATAGAATCATTTCCTTCACGGGAACGTTGTATGCTTTTTCGATTGCAGATTTATATAGCTGTAACTGCTTTCCATATCTTATCACTAAATCATCATCGCAGTCTACTCTATCTGTTTTATAATCCAAAAGAACTATTCCATCATTCTCCTGGAAGAAAACATCGATGATACCCTGTACTAATATCAGCTCATCTGATGCCGATTCGTCTTCAAACAAATCACGGCCATTGCTTCCAAATACAAATGGTTTTTCTTTAAATAGAAGTCCTTGCTCGTCAGCCTTTGACATGCGTTTTGCTATATCATCTGATAAAAACTTCTTAAGCTTGTAGTAATTGATTCTGCTCTGCTCATCCTCTGAAAGCATGTGAACCTTTTTCATGTAATCAAGCTGTTCGTCAAAGGAGCTTTCATAATCTGAACGGGCAAAATCGAAGCACTCCATAAATCGATGCATTGCGGTTCCATAAAGAGCGCCAGCTGGTACTTTTGATTCTGTTGTTTCATCAAATGACGCCTCTATTACCTCTCGCATAAACGTAGGAATATAGGCTTCCTCTTCATGGTGAATAAACGCAGGCGCTGCGTCATCATTAAATCCAAAGGCATCCTCCATGGCCTGATGCTTAATTTCAGAAACGGAATATTTACTTTTGTATTTACTCTCCTCCACATCTGCATATTTAAAAGATAACGTATTTACGATATTGTCATCTATCTCCCCAGTACTTTCAACCATCTGCTCAATAGCCTTTTTTGCATCCTCCCTAAGAAGAGTCTTTTCAACCTCATCAACAAAGAGCTGTCCGCAATCAATTATGCTCTTTTTAAATGAAACTCCCGATGCATTCAGCGCCCTTATCATAAGCTCGATTGCAGACTGAGCACGTTCCTTTGTGAGATAATCGATAACTGACGATGATGCGCTATAACCCTCAATAATATCTGCAACGGATTTATTTTTCGTAGGCTTAATTGCCGCTGTTATAATGAGCTTGTCCACTGGACGGGTAAGAGCAACATAATATTTTCTGAAAAACTCACCCTTTGCACTGGCATTTAGCTTCGCCTTTACGATACTGTAAAAAGGTGTTTTACAGCTTATTCGTGTGGCTGGATTTTTGTAATTCAGTGCCAATCCAATTCCATCATCATAACAGAATAGTCCGCCTTCATCACGCATTCCTCGTCCACATCCACTGACAAAAACAACTGGGAACTCCAAGCCCTTACTCTTGTGGATAGTCATAATTTTTACTGCGTCATCATTTTCTCCAACGGTCTTGGCTATTCCCAAATCCTCATCATAGGTTCTTAGCCCTTCTATGTATTCCACAAATCGAGAAAGCCCCTTGAAGCTTGTGCTTTCAAAACTGATAGCTTCATCAATTAGCTTTTCTAAATTGGCATAAGCCATCTTTCCAAGAGGTAGTGAACGCACATGAAGTCCATATCCAGTCTCTTCCAAAAGTAGCTCAATCACTTGATGAATTGGAGTATCAATTGCAACATCCCTAAATCGATTCAGCGTATCAAGAAAGTGCCCTATGTCATCCGAATGCTTTTCTTTATAATAATTTAACAGGCAATTATATAGCAGTGTTTTTCCATCAGTTGCACGTATCTGAGCAAGTCTGTTAGATGAGAATCCAAACATTGGTGAATGTAAAACTGCCGCCAAAGGAATGTCGTTGAATGGATTGTCAATACACATAAGCATCGACAAAACAGTCTCTATTTCTTCTCGCTCAAAGAATCCAGTCTCCTCAGAAACATAGGCTGGAATCCCCTGCTCTTTTAGAATACTTACATACTTTTCAGCATGACCTTTTACCGCAGACATTAATATAACTATGTCTGAGTATTTCATTGGACGAAGGCTACGCTCATCACCATCCTTAAAGCTCACCTGGAAATCTTCAGCTCTGAGCTCTTTTATTCTTTTTGCAACAACGTGAGCCTCCAATGAATCTGCATCATCAATATCAAGCTCACTCATGGCATCACTATCCTGAGTAGCTATTAAAATCTCCGATTCGTATGTCTTTGTATCTCCTTTAAAAGTTTTATCACCAACTTTTAGGGCAGCTCTTTCGTCGTAGATTACACCACCCATATCAGCCTGCATTAGAGGCGCAAAAATATAGTTGCAGAAATTCAAAACCTCGCCACGACTTCGGAAATTGTAATCCAAATCAATTCGCACTGAATCAGCACTATCGTCCATAGGATAAGAATAAAGTTTATCTATAAAAAGCTTTGGACTTGCCTGTCTGAATGCATAAATTGATTGCTTTACGTCACCAACTGTAAAATAATTATCCCCAGATGTAATAGCAGTCAAAATCTGCTCCTGAAGCTCATTTGAATCCTGGTACTCATCCACCATCACCTCTTTAAAATGATTGGCTAGCTCTATAGCAACAGGACGACACTCATGCTCCTTGGAATCCTTATTTCGTAAAATTTCCAAAGCCATGTGCTCAATATCATTAAAATCGTATATATTTTTCTTGTCCTTAAT
>JAFYYE010000069.1 GCA_017557715.1 Pseudobutyrivibrio sp. | reverse complement strand
ATGTTTGTGAGGGTACATCAAAAGCTAATTCAGCAATTGTGCATGCAGGTTTTGATGCTGCAGTAGGTTCATTAATGGCTAAATTAAATGTTCGTGGAAATGAGATGATGGACGATCTTTGCCGTGATTTGGACATTCCTTTCAAAAGAAATGGTTCTATGGTTGTTTGCATCCACAAGGAAGCACTTCCAGGTCTTCAGGACCTTTATGACCGAGGTATTAAGAATGGTGTAAAGGGATTGAAGATTCTTACACGTGAGGAAGCTCTCCAGATGGAGCCAAATCTTTCAGATAATGTAGAAGGAGCTTTATATGCACCAACTGGCGGTATCATCTGCCCATTCAAGCTTTGCATCGCAATGGCAGAGAACGCTAATGTAAATGGAGTCGACTTTAGATTTAACACTAAGGTCGAGAATATTGTTAAGGATGAAGATGGATTATGGCACATTCGCACTAACAATGGTGAGTATGTTTCTAGATATGTAGTAAATGCAGCAGGTGTTTATTCTGGTGTTATCCACAATATGGTAAGCAAGGCAGATGATAAGATTGAAATCATTCCAAGACGTGGCGATTACTGCCTCCTTGATAAGGAAGTTGGTGGTCACGTTAGCCACACAATCTTTCCACAGCCTACTAACCTTGGTAAGGGTGTTCTTGTATCACCTACTGTTCACGGCAATCTTATCGTTGGCCCAACAGCTATCGATATTGAAGATAAAGAAGGTACAAATACAACAGCTGATGGTATCAATGATCTTATTGCAAAGGCAAATGACCATGTAAAGAATCTTCCTATGAGAAAGGTTATTACATCATTTGCAGGTCTTCGTGCTCACGAGGCACGCCATGAGTTTATTATAGGTGAAGTAGATGGCGCACCACACTTTATTGATGTAGCTGCTATCGAGTCACCAGGTCTTACATCAAGCCCAGCTATCGGCGAGATGGTAGGAAATATGTTAAGAGATATGATGGCTCTTAAGCCAAAGGCTAACTGGATTAGCACACGTAAGGATGTTATGAACCCAGCAGACCTTTCAGTAGAAGAAAGAAATAAGTTAATTAAGGAAAATCCAGCATATGGTAACATCATTTGCCGCTGCGAGTCTATTTCAGAGGGAGAAATTCTTGATGCAATTCACAGACCTTTAGGAGCTCGTTCACTGGACGGAGTTAAGAGAAGAACGAGAGCTGGAATGGGAAGATGTCAGGCAGGTTTCTGTTCTCCAAAGACAATGGAAATTCTTCATAGAGAGCTCGGCCTTAAGTATGAAGAGATTACAAAGAGCGGTGGACGTTCAAACATCGTAATTGAGCGCACCAAAAATCAGAAAGGGGGCGAGCAGTAATGTTGAATTATGATATTGTTATTGTTGGCGGTGGCCCAGCAGGTCTTGCAGCTGCAGTTGCAGCAAGAAACGCTGGCGTAGATAAAATTCTTATTTTAGAGAGAGATAAAGAGCTTGGTGGAATCCTTAATCAGTGTATCCACAATGGTTTTGGTCTCCACACATTTAAAGAGGAGCTCACAGGTCCAGAATATGCTTACAGATTTATCGAGAAGGTTCTCGATGCTAAGATTGAGTACAAGCTCAACACAATGGTAATGGATATTTCAGCGGATAGAGTTGTTACAGCAATGAGCCGTGAGGATGGTATGTACCAGATTAAGGCTGGCGCAGTTATCCTTGCAATGGGATGCCGCGAGCGTCCAAGAGGAGCTTTAAACATTCCTGGTTACAGACCAGCAGGTATCTTCTCAGCAGGTACAGCTCAGCGTCTTGTAAACATCGAAGGCTACATGCCAGGTCGCGAGGTAGTAATCCTTGGTTCTGGTGATATCGGACTTATCATGGCACGTCGAATGACACTTGAAGGTGCAAAAGTTAAAGTTGTAGCAGAGCTTATGCCTTACTCAGGCGGTTTAAAGAGAAATATCGTTCAGTGTCTTGATGACTTTGGTATTCCTCTTAAGCTTAGCCACACAGTAGTTGATATTGAAGGTAAGGAAAAGGTTTCTGCTGTAACAATCGCAGAGGTTGACAGTAAGGGCAAGCCAATCCCTGGAACAGAAGAGCGCTACACATGTGATACACTTCT
>JAFYYE010000068.1 GCA_017557715.1 Pseudobutyrivibrio sp. | reverse complement strand
TCACAGAGAAACCATCAGTTGCCAGAGACTTTGCCAGGGTTTTGAAGGTCAGCGGAAACAACAATGGTTATATTGAAAATGGTGAGTATGTCGTTAGCTGGTGCTTTGGACATCTTGTTCAGATGGTCTATCCAGAGGAATACGATATTAAATATAAAAAATGGAATCTTGAGGATTTGCCTTTCCTTCCTCAGGAATATAAATACGGGGTTGTTGAATCAGCCAAAGAACAGTACAAGGTTGTTAATGGTCTTTTACATCGTGAAGATATAGATACAGTTTATTGGGCAGGTGACTCGGGAAAAGAAGGTCAGACTATCGAAGAAAACATTCGTATGTACGGTGGTGTTCGAGATGGCATGACAGAGCTTCGTGTTTGGATTGATTCCCAGACTGATGACGAGATTTTACGTGGTATTCGTGAGGCTAAGCCTATGAGCGAATATGCAAAGCTTGGTGCATCAGGCATCATGCGTACCATTGAGGATTATAGTCTTGGAATTAATTTTTCAAGAGCACTTTCTGTTAAATACGGAAAACTTATCAATGATGCTGCGGCAACTACAGGCTATTCTGCCATTGCAATTGGTCGAGTTATGACCTGTGTACTTGGAATGGTTGTTGAACGAGAACGTGAAATTAGAAACTTTAATGAGGATCCTTTCTTCAAAGTTATAGGAAAGTTTTCTGATGGAGCCTTTCCAGCTGAATGGAAAGCAGTTGAAGGGTCTAAATATTTTGAATCACCACTTCTTTATGGTGACAAAGGGAATGGCTTTAAAGAAAAGGGAAGTGCTGAAAAATTAATTTCAGAATTAACAAATCTGAGCGGAAAGTTAGTTGATAAAGAGTCGGGTATTTCAAAGAAAAAAGCCCCTCTTTTATTTAACTTGGCAGAGTTACAGTCTGAGTGCTCAAAGCGCTTTAAGATTTCTCCAGCTCAGACACTTGATATTATTCAGGAATTATACGAGAAGAAATACACTACATATCCTCGTACAGATGCCAGAGTGCTTACTACAGCAGTAGCAAAGGAGATTACTAAGAATCTTAACAGGCTTCAAAGCTATGGGCCTACAGCAAAGTATGTTCACGAGATTTTAGCTGAAAAGAAATACGTTGGAATCGAGAAAACATCATATACAGACGACAGCAAGGTTACTGATCACTACGCTATCATTCCTACAGGACAATGTAATGGTATTGAAAACCTTCCACCATTGAGTCAAAAGGTTTATGAACTCATTGTTAGAAGATTCCTTTCTATTTTTTATCCACCTGCAGAGTATAAAAACGTTAAGGTGACTGTTCAGGTTGGAGAAGAGAAATTCTTTGCTGGTGCAAAGATTTTAGTAAAGTCTGGTTATTTGGAAATTGCAGGTATTCCTAAGGCTAGGGATGCTTCTGATTCTGAAAATGAGGATGGCGAGGAATCTGAGGAAAGCTTTTCAAAAGAAGACTTTGTCAAATTTGTTGAGTCTTCAAATATTGGCGATGAAGTATTGGTTAACAGCTTTGAGCTAAAAGAAGGAAAGACTTCGCCTCCAAAGCGTTATACTTCAGGTTCCCTTATTCTTGCAATGGAAAATGCAGGAAAGCTCATTGAAGACGAAGAATTACGTGAGCAGATTAAAACTACTGGTATTGGTACATCAGCTACTCGTGGTGAGATTCTTGAAAAGCTTGTTAGAATCGGTTACCTCAATCAAAACAACAAGACACAGGTCATCACACCTGAAAAGCTTGGTGAGATGATTTATGAAGTAGTTCTTCTTACAACACCTTCCCTTTTGAAGCCAGAACAGACTGCAAATTGGGAAAAAGGTCTTGAGGGAATCATTAATGGTACTGTTGAGTTTACCGATTATCGTAAGGAGCTTGAAAACTATATTCGTCGTGAGACGAAAAACATGATAGAGCAGGATTTGACTCAGACTATAGCCATGAATATTAATCAGTTCACGGGCAAGGAGTCAAAGGGGCTAGCTACCAGAAAGCCGCTTGGCATTAAATGTCCTAAGTGTGGCGGCGAGCTTACCACTACATCCTTTGGATATGGCTGTTCTAACTACTCTAACGATGAAATTAAATGTAAATTTAGCATCGGACAGATAGCAGGAGTCGACCTTCCAGAGGAACAGTTTATTAAATTGGTCACTGAAGGAAAGACTGATTTGATAGAAGGCTTTAAGAGTAAATCTGGCAAGCCATTTAAATCTGTTCTTAAAATGGAAAAGACTGAGGATGGAGATTTCAGAGCCTCTTTTGATTTCTCAGAGACACCTACTGAGTATATCGAAGGTCTTAATTGCCCAGTTTGTGGAGGCCGAATTGTTGCGACTGGTTATGGTTTTGCTTGTGAACATCGTTTTCAAGAAGAAAATCAGTGCTATTTTTCTATTGGTGAAATAGCTGGTAAGAAGCTTTCACTAGAAGATTTCACTAAGCTTATAAAAGAAGGTGCCACAGATGTTCTGACTGGTTTCAAATCAAAAACCAATCAAAAGTTTTCTGCAAGGCTTCGTTTGAAGGATGCCGAAGATGGCAGAAAAACAATAGCTTTCGATTTTGATGGAATTGAACGTGAAAAGCTAGAAGGTGTAAAGTGTCCGGATTGTGGTGGTGAATTAATCAAGACACCATTTGGCTATGGTTGCAGTAATTACAATAAAGATGAGCCAGAAAAAGGTTGCAGATTTATCATTGGCAAGATTGCTAATAAACAGCTTTCAAAAAATGATTGCTTACAGCTCTTATCTGAGGGGAAGACTGGGACAATCAGAGGCTTTAAGGGTAAATCAGGTAAGAAATTTGATGCTTGTCTTGTACTTAAAAAGAATGAAGAAACAGGTAAGCATGAGATTGCCTTTGATTTTGAAAATGTTGAAGCAAAAGAAATCAAGGATGTAAGCTGCCCAGTTTGCGGTGGAAAGATTATCGTCACACCATTTGGCTATGGTTGTAGCAATTACACCAAAGATGATCCTGATAACTCTTGCAAGTTTAATATTGGTCAGGTAGCAGGTGTAAAGCTAAAAGAAGGTCAGGTTAAAGAACTACTTACAAATGGAATTACAGATACTATTTCTGGATTTAAATCTAAAAAAGGAACAAAATTCGATGCCAAGCTTACTTTATCGAAAGATGAGACAGGTAAGGTTACTGGATTAGGTTTTGTCTTTGAGGATGAATCAAAGGAAATGCCAGGAATTACATGTCCAAAATGTGGTAGTCCGATTATTAAAAATCATTTTGGCTATAAATGCAAAAACAATATCCGAGATAATGTAGACAGCTGTCCATTCTTTGTAGGTAAGGTTGCAGGAGTAGATATTCCAGAGGACCAGTTCATAAAACTTATTAAAGAAAAACAGACTGATGTTATTACTGGATTTTTAAGTAAAAAAGGTTTATTCTTTGATGCGAGACTTAAACTCAATGATGAGTTTAGAACAGAGTTCGTTTTTGAGAACTATAATGGTTAAACCAATTAAGATAGGAGTATTTATAATGGAACAGGCTAAAATTAAATCTATGTATAATTTAAATGAGACTATCGCAGCTGATTTGTTTGATGGTAAGGAGTATCCATGGGAGGTTCTTCCAGAGATTTCTGATTTCATTAAGAAGTTAGGCCCAACTCTTGATCCTGAAAAATATGAGCAGCGCGGCGAAGATATTTGGGTGGCTAAATCAGCAAAGATTTTTGATTCAGCATATCTTAATGGACCACTTATCATCGATGAGGATACAGAGGTTCGCCAGTGTGCATTCATTAGAGGTTCTGCAATTGTTGGAAAGAATTGTGTAGTTGGTAATTCTACAGAGCTTAAGAACGTTGTACTTTTCAATAATGTACAGGTTCCTCATTACAACTATGTTGGTGATTCAGTTCTTGGTTACAAGTCTCATATGGGTGCAGGCTCAATTACTTCAAACGTTAAGTCCGACAAGACATTGGTTGTTGTAAAGGCTCGTGATGGTGAGCAGATTGAGACTGGCCTCAAGAAATTTGGAGCTATGCTTGGTGATAATGTAGAGGTTGGATGCAACTCAGTTCTTAACCCAGGCACAGTAGTTTGCCCACGTTCTAATGTTTATCCACTTTCGCCAGTACGTGGAGTAGTAGAGGCAGACAGTATTTTCAAGTCACAGGATAATATTGTTAAGAAAAACTAAATAGCATGATTTATCGGCCTGTCCATAGTTTGGACAGGCTTTTTTAATATTTAATAAACAAAATTAACAT
>JAFYYE010000067.1 GCA_017557715.1 Pseudobutyrivibrio sp. | reverse complement strand
GGGCAGACTATTGCTACGACCTTAAGGGTTCATCACTTTACAACGAGCTTACAAGTGATTCATTTGCACTTTATAACGGAGATGCAGTTGCAGGTATTGCATACGTTATCGAGTCATACGGTATCATCACAAATACAAAGCTTCTTGAGGAGGCTGGTTACACAACAGATGATATTCAGAGTTTTGATGATTTAAAGAAGGTTGCTGAGGATATTACAGCAAGAAGCTCAGAGCTTGGCTTCTCAGCATTTACATCAGCAGGTATGGACGGTTCTTCTGACTGGAGATTCAAGACACACCTTGCAAACCTTCCAATCTACTTCGAATATCAGGAGAAGGGTATCGATTCAACAGACGCAATCGAGGGTAAGTACCTTGATAACTACAAGGCAATTTGGGATCTTTACATCAACAATGCTACTTGCAAGCCATCAGAGTTAGCAGGTAAGACAGGCGATGATGCAGAGAATGAATTTGCAGAAGGAAAGGCAGTATTCTTCCAGAATGGTTCTTGGGAATATGCAAACCTTACAGGCAAGGGCATGACAGATGACGAACTCGCTATGATTCCTATTTATGTAGGTGCAGGCGACGAGAAGAATCAGGGTCTTTGCACAGGTACAGAGAACTTCTGGTGTGTAAACTCAGAGGCTTCTGAGGAAGATATTCAGGCTACAATTGATTTCCTTACATGGATGGTAACATCTGATGCAGGTACAAAGATGCTTTCAGAGCAGATTGGTGTTATTCCTTTCAAGAATGCAGCAGACACAACAAACCTTTTCGTTCTTAATGACAGAGCTTACACAGAGGCAGGCAAGACTCCAGTTTCATGGAACTTCACAACAATGCCATCTGAGGAGTGGAAGAACGGTGTAGGTTCAGCTCTTACAGCTTATGCAGCAGGTACAGGTTCATGGGACGATGTTGTTTCAGCATTCGTTGATGGATGGGCTTCAGAGTACGCTGCAAGTCACTAATTTTATAATGGTGTAAGCTGCTTCACATTACCATTCTCAGTGGAGCAGTTCACATAGAAGAGTTTTTCTTCCCAATTCGTGGTTCTTGCTTATAGCATAAACAGCGAACAAAAATTATTGGAGGGCGAGGCCTAACGCCCTCCATATCTTTGAAAAGTTTCAGTTAAATTAATACATAAAAAGGAATAATTATGGAAAAAGCTATTAGAAAGTATTGGCCAGTTTTTGTACTGCCCACATTGGCTGCGTTCTCAGTTGGATTTATTTATCCCTTTGTACAGGGTTTATATTTATCGTTTTGTAAATTTACTACTATAAAAAAAGCTACTTTTATTGGATTTGGAAATTATGCGTATGCACTTACTGATGCAGATTTTTGGCATTCATTTTGGTTTACAGCGCTTTTTACTGTGGTTTCCACAGTGCTTATAAATGTAATAGCCTTTGCTATTGCTCTTGCACTTACAAATAAGATTAAGGGCTCAAATATTTTCAGAACAGTATTCTTTATGCCAAACCTTATTGGCGGAATCGTGCTTGGATATATTTGGCAGATTCTTTTAAACTGCGTGCTTTCATTACTTGAAAAGCCACTGCTTTCATTAAATGCTACATACGGATTTATAGGTCTTACAATCCTTATGTGCTGGCAGCAGATTGGTTACATGATGATTATCTATATCGCAGGATTACAGTCGATTCCAGACGATTACATCGAGGCGGCAAAGATTGACGGTGCCACAACAGGACAGATTCTTTTTAGAATCAAAATACCAAATGTTATGCCATCGATTACAATTTGCTCATTCTTAACTATTACAAATGGCTTCAAGCTTTTCGATCAGAACCTGGCACTCACAGGCGGTGAACCAGCTCATGCATCAGAAATGTTAGCACTTAATATTTACAACACCTTCTATAGCCGTTCAGGACCACAGTGGAAGGGGTATGGACAGGCTAAGGCTGTTATCTTCTGCATCATGGTTATTTTGATTTCGATGATTCAGTTGAAAATTACTAAGTCAAAGGAGGTGCAGCAGTAATGAAAGCTAAAGAAAAGGTTGCACGAATTATCGTATTTACAATACTGTGTCTGTTGACTTTATTCTGGATTTATCCAGTGTTCATGATTTTGATTAATTCACTTAAAGGTGATGCTTTTATCAGCACCGATTCAGTTTTTCAGTTGCCTGACGCTAAGAGCTTTGTAGGCTTTAGTAACTATGTTGATGCTCTTTCATCTAAGGGCTTCGCAGCAGCATTTGGATACAGTTTAGTTATCACAGTATCATCTGCAGTATTGATTTTGATTTGTACATCAATGTGCGCATGGTACATAACAAGAGTTCACGGAATACTCTCAAAAGTATGTTATGCTTTGTTTGTATTTTCAATGGTAGTACCATTCCAGATGCTGATGTTCACTCTTGCATCAACAGCAGACAGAATGGATTTGGATACACCATTTAACATTTGCATTATCTATTTGGGATTTGGTGCTGGACTTGCGGTATTTATGTTTACTGGTTTTATGAAGTCTATTCCTTTGGAAATTGAAGAGGCAGCCATGATTGATGGTTGCAATCCTATTCAGACATTTTTCCAGATAGTACTTCCTATTTTGAAGCCAACACTTATTTCAGTAGCAATCCTTGAAACTATGTGGCTATGGAATGATTATCTTCTTCCATATCTCGTTCTCGACAGAAAGAAATATATGACGATCCCTATTCTCATCCAGTACTTCCGTGGAAGCTACGGACATGTTGAGATGGGACCAATGATGGCATGTATTATGATGACTGTATTGCCAATCATAATTATGTATATATGTTTACAGAAATATATTATTAAAGGTGTTATCGCGGGTGCTGTTAAGGGATAAGCAGATAGGAGGGACCCGTTTATGGGGAGAACCTGTCTGCCACGGCGGGCCCCCATTGCCGGAGGCAATTTTGAATGGGCCTGCCTTCCCGTTAAACTTAGATAATTTATAGGAGAAAAAATCATGAAAAGAAGTAGTGGAATATTACTCCCTATATCTTCATTACCATCCCCATATGGTATAGGTACCTTTGGAAAAGCCGCTTATGATTTTGCGGATTTTCTAAAGGCAGCCGGCCAAAAATATTGGCAGGTGTTACCATTGGGACCAACTAGCTACGGAGATAGTCCATACCAGAGCTTCTCTACCTTTGCCGGAAACCCCTATTTCATTGATCTTGAAATGCTTATCGAAGAAGGCCTTCTCACTAAAAAAGAAGTAGAGGCTGAAAACTGGGGAACAAATCCACGTTATGTGGATTATGGTCAGATTTACGAGAGTCGTTTCAAGATTCTTGAAAAGGCAAAGGAAAGAGGATATAAAGATGCCTTGGGTGAGATTTCACATTTTAGAAAGAATAATACATGGGTAGAAAATTATGCGCTTTTCATGGCTATAAAGAAGCACTTCGGTCAGCTTAGCTGGCAGGAATGGCCAGAGGAGGATATCCGCCTTCATGATGAGAAAGCTGTTGAAAAGTATACCAAGAAATTGGCAGAGGATATTGAGTTCTTTGTTTATATCCAGTATCTATTCTTTAAGCAGTGGGCAAAGCTAAAGACTTATATCAATAATCTTGGCATCGAGGTAATTGGAGATCTTCCTATATATGTTGCACTGGATTCCTGCGATGTTTGGGCAGAGCCAGAATTCTTCAGTCTTGATGAAGAGAATTATCCAATCGAAGTGGCAGGAGTTCCACCAGACTATTTCAGCGAGGATGGTCAGCTTTGGGGCAACCCTTGCTATGATTGGAAGGCGTTGAAGAAGGATAAATATCGTTGGTGGATTCGTCGAATTGAAGGTGCATCAAAGCTATATGATGTTCTTCGTATCGATCATTTCAGAGGCTTTGATGAATATTGGGCTGTTCCTGCAAAGGATAAAACTGCCAAGAATGGAAAGTGGAAGAAGGGACCAGGCATGGATTTGGTTGGTTTGCTTTCAAAAACTTTCCCAAGCATAGAATTTATTGCAGAGGATTTGGGAGAGCCATCACCTACTGTTGTAAAGCTTCTTAGTGATAGTGGTTGGCCAGGAATGAAGGTTCTTGAGTTTGCATTTGACTCAGGGGAGCCAAACAATTACCAGCCGCACACTTTCGATAAGAATTGCATCTGCTACACTGGTACCCATGATAATGCTACTGTTATGGGCTGGTATGAGGAAGCAGATAAGAAGGATAAGGAATATGCTAGCAAGTACCTTGGTATTTCTAAGGCAGAAGGCTTTAACTGGGGTATGATTCGAGGCGGAATGAGTTCTGTAGCGGTGCTTTTTGTGGCTCAAATGCAGGATTATCTTGGTCTCGGAAAATACAATCGAATTAATGTGCCAGGCACTGAAAGTGGCAACTGGCAGTGGAGACTTCTTGCTAAGGAGCTCGCGCCTGAGCTTTCAAAGAAAATTTTCGATATGTCGGTAATGTATGACAGAACGAAGAAACCTCCTAAAACTAAGAAAAAGGCTCGCAAATAAGCGAGCTTTTTCTTTGCCTAAAATTTTGATTTGTGGTAAACTAAGTCAGACTTTTGTCAAGAAATTAGGAGGGATTACATTATTATGAAGAATAGATTTTTGGCAGCTGCTTTAATATTTACTTTGGCATTTTCATTTACTGCATGCGGTAGCAAGGAAGATGATGCTAAAGATACTAAGACAGAGGAAACAGCGGATAAGGATAAAAAAGAGGATGTAGCGCCTATCGAATATGATGTTGATGAGTGCGTTAAGTTAGGCGATTACAAGAATCTTGAAGTAACTTTAGATGGCGAGTATGAGTACACTGAGGATGGCTTTAAGAATTACGTTTCAAAGACTCTTAAGGATGCCGCTATTTTTGTTGAGGATTCAAGCGCAAATGAAATCGCTGAGGATTCAATCGTAAATGTAGATTATGTTGGTTCAAAGGATGGCGTGGCATTTGACGGCGGTTCAGCTGAGGATCAGATGATTGATGTTGGAAATAACAGCTCTGCAACAGGCGGCGGCTATATCGAAGGATTTACAGCAGGTCTTGTTGGCCATAAGGTTGGTGAAGAGGTTGCCTACGAGGTTACATTCCCAGAAAATTATGGCAATGCTGATTTAGCAGGCCAGACTGTTATCTTCACATTCCAGGTAAATTATATTGCTAAGGCTATTGATTCTAAGAAAGATTTAACAGACGATATCGTTTCTGAAAAGCTTGGCTATGACACAGTAGATGATTACATGAAAGCCTTAGAAAAGGCATACAAATCTAATCTTGAAAACAATCTCAAGAATGACAAGCAGACAGCAGTTTTAAATGCTCTTCTCAACGGAAGCAAGGTATCTGAAGTGCCAGAGGCTCTTCTTCAGGCTAGATTAGATATGTACCTTAAGGTTTACGATATGCAGTACCAGTCATACGGTACAACAGCCAGAGACTATTACGAGTCAATGGGACAGGATTACGATGCTTATGTTGAGAGCATGAAAGAAAGCATTAAGGAATCTACAG